>DASQBH010001529.1:0-3488 GCA_035635315.1 Longimicrobium sp. | reverse complement strand
GGCTTTTGTCTGCTCCTCTGTACCTTCAGTCTTTTGCCGGACCTGGTATGAATCAGCAGAATGGGCTGGTCGCGAAGACAAACTCCGCTAACTCTGCTAACTCTGCGTGAGGATTTCTTTTGCGGGCGCGGCGAGCACCTGGCGGGCTTCGCGCAGGTCGGGCGCGTCGTCATCCGGGGCGAGACCCGCGGAGAGGAGGGTGAGCGCACGCCGCGCCTCCTCGTCACCGGGGGCGGCATGGAAGAGGGCTAGGGCGGCGCGCAGCTCCAGCGCCCGGGCGCCCTGCCGCCGCGCCACCTCGCGCGCGGCACGCAGCGACTCCAGCCCCGGCACGCGCTCGCCGCGGCGCAGCAGGAGCATCCCCCGCACCCGCCGCAGCTCTGCCTCCCAGAAGAACGCGCGCCCCTTGCCGCCGATGGCCGCCAGCGCCTCGTCCACCACGGCGCCCGCCTCGTCCAGGCGCCCGGCGGCGGCCAACGCGTCCGCCAGCACGCCGAGAAAGTAGGGGCGCTCCATCCCCGCACCGATGGCTCGCTCGGCGTCCAGCCCTTCGCGGATGCGCGCGAGGCCGTCCTCCGCGCGCCCCTCCATCACCCGCGCCCACCCCTGCATGGCCCGCGCGATGGCGTAGGGGTACGGATACCCGTGCCGCTCCGCCAGCGCGAGCGCCTGCTCCGCGGGGGCGGCCACGCGCGCCGGCTCGCCGCGCAGCTGGTACAGCTGGGCCACGTGCGCGTGCGCCATGGCCAGCATGTACAGGTGCCGCGCCCGGCCCGCGAGCCGCACCGCCTCGTCCAGCCGCGCGGCGCCGTCCGCGGAGCGGCCCAGGAACCAGAGCGCCAGCCCCGCCCAGTAGTGGCAGGCCACGCCGGAATGCTCCCCCAGCGCGTCCGGCGACACGCCCTCGGGGACGCCGCGAAAGATGCGGATCCCCGCGCGCGCCTTGGCCACGGCGCGCGCAAAGCGGCCCTGGTGAAAGAGCGAGCACGCCAGCAGCTCGTACGCCTCGATGCGCGGCCCCGGCTCCCCCTGCGGCAGATCCAGGCGCAGACGCTCCTCCACCAGCGCCTGCGAGCGCGCGTAGTCGCCGCGGATCTCGTGCACGTACGCCAGGCCGTACAGCACGCGCGCCAGCCGCGCCGTATCCCCCGAGACCTCGCACAGCTCGCGCGCCCGGGCAAAGGCGCGCTCGGCGCCGGCGTCGCCCCACCCGCGCAGCTCCACCAGCGCGGGCGCCAGCAGGCGGAGGAGCGCGGCCTCGCGGGCGGCGGCGTCCGGGAGCGTGGGGTGGGCGCGGACGACGGCCAGCGCGCGCTCCAGGTGCTCCACGGCCTCGGGGTGTGCGCTCCGCGCCAGCGCCTGCTCGGCGGCGCGGTGCCGGTACTCCACGGCCCGCGCGGGGTCGCGACCCTCCGTAAAGTGCAGCGCCAGCTCCGGCGCGCGCGCCACGGCGCCGTCGTCGTACGCCTCTTCCAGCCGCGCCCCGATCCGCCGGTACAGCCGCGCGCGCCGCGCGCCGGACATCCGCCCGTACAGCACGTCGCGGTGCAGGTGGTGGACGAGCGCGTACCGGCCGGAGAAGGTGCCGTCGGGCCACGATTCCGTCCCGCGCGGCTGCACGAAGCGCCCTTCGCGGGCCAGGTAGTCGCAGCGCTCCTCCACCTCGCCCACCCCCTGCCCCAGCGCCGCGGCCACCGCGGCCGCGGAGAACTCCATCCCCGCTACGCTGGCGGCTTCCAGCACCGCCTGGTCCTCCGCCGCCAGCCGCTCCACCTGCTGCTGGATCAGGTGCCGCAGGTCGTCCGGTACGTCGCGCGCCAGCCCGGCCAGGTCCACCCCGGCGCCGTTGCCGTCCAGCGCGCCGCGGGCCGTCCACGCGCCCAGCAGGGCGCCCACGAAGAGCGGGTTCCCCTCCGTGCGCGCATGCAGGAGCCGGGGGAGCCCCGCGGGAATGGCGCCGCCGGGAAAGCGGAGCGCCAGCGTGTCCGCGACGCCGGACTCCGTCAGCGGGCTCAGCGTGAGGTCGGCGCACAGGCGGCGGACGCGGAGCTCCTGCACCAGCGTCTGCAGCGGATGCCCGCCCACGCGCACCTCCGCGGGGCGGAAGGTGGCGACGACGAGCAGCCGCGCGTCCTCGCGGCGGCGGGCCAGTGCGTCCACCAGGTGCAGGGTCGATGGATCGCTCCAGTGCAGGTCTTCAAGCGCCAGCACCAGCGGCTCGCCGGCGGTCCACGCCTCCAGCGCCTCCACCAGCTCGCGCAGCATCCGCTCGCGGGTGGCGCCGCGGGTGCGCTCCTGCAGCGACACCAGCGCCTCCGGCCCCACCACGCCGGGCATCTGCGCCAGCCAGGTGGGCGCCTCGCGGTCCAGCAGCGCGACGAACGCCGCGCCGCCGGGGCCGCGGCACAGGCGGCCCAGCGCTTCGAGGACGGGCAGGTACGGCTCCCCCGCCCCGCGCTGGTCCAGGCACTGCCCCTGCGCCGTCCGCGCCGCGCCCCGCGCCCGCACGCCGGCCAGGAACCGCTCCACCAGCGTCGTCTTGCCGATCCCCGCCTCGCCGGAGACAAAGGCGACGCCGCGCGTGCCCCGCACCGCCCGCTGCAGCAGCGCCTCCAGCGCCTCCATCTCCCGCTCGCGCTCCGCCAGCCGCTCCACGACGGCATCGGGCTCAGCCTCGACGACGAAGCCGATCGACGCCGTCCGTCCTTCCCGTGCGTCTTCGACCGACGGGGCGGAGGCGCCGTTGGTGTGGGGGATTTCGATGGATGACGGACGGGGCGGAGAGTCCGGCGCGCGCTCCTCCACCGGGGCGACGAAGCGGTAGCCGCGGCCGTGCAGGGTGCGGATGACGGACTGCACGCGGCCGTCGTCGCCCACGGCGCGGCGGGCGGCCATCAGCCGGCTGCCCAGGGTGGCGTCGGCGACAAAGCGGTGGCCCCAGATGGACTCCAGCAGCTCGCGCCGGGTGACCACGCGGTCGCGGTTGCGGACGAGGTGGGCAAGCACGTCGAACACCTGCGGCTCCACCGGCACGACTTCGCTCGTGCGCCGCAGTTCCAGGCAGACGGTGTCGAGCTCGTAGGGTCCGAATGCGTAGATCATCGGCCGGTTTCCCGCGCGCCTGGCCACCACGCCGGCCGCCGAGCGGGGCCGGAATACGACGGAAAAGTTGCCGCGCGCGAGGCGGGGGTCAAGCAATCCGTTTCGCCCCCCTCCACGCCGTCTACACGAAATCCGCACGAGATCTACAGAATCATTCCACTCCCTCTCCAGACGTTTGACACGCCCGCCGCGCATCTTTGCCGGCTCGGGGACCCGCCTTCCGCGGAACCCCCGTCCGTTCCCCCCTCTCCGAGCGAGATCCTCCCCCATGACCCTCGCCGAACCCAGGGCCGCGCAAGCGCAGGACGGCGATCCCCCGTTCATGGCCGGCGTCCGCGCCCGGGCCCGCTTCAACCTGGGCCCGGAGATGCAGCGGGCGATCGACC
>DASQBH010001528.1:0-2887 GCA_035635315.1 Longimicrobium sp. | reverse complement strand
GACGTGGTCTACCACCTGGCCGCCGCCGTGGGCGTGGGCCAGAGCATGTACCAGGTGGCCGACTACACCGCCGTCAACACGCTGGGCACCGCCAACCTGCTGCAGGCGCTGGTGGACGAGCGCGGCGGCGTTGAAAAGCTGGTCGTCGCCTCGTCCATGTCCATCTACGGCGAGGGGCGCTACACCCGCCCCGACGGGCGCGAGCCGCTGAACACCCTGCGCAGCGCAGGGCAGCTGCGCGACCACCAGTGGGAGCCGCGCGACGTGGACGGCACCGTGCTGACCCCCGCCGCCACGGACGAGGGAAAGCCGCTGGACCCCACCTCCATCTACGCCCTTACCAAGGCCGACCAGGAGAAGATGGTGCTGATGATGGGGGCCGCGTACGGCATCCCCAGCGTGGCGCTGCGCTTCTTCAACATCTACGGGCCCCGCCAGGCCCTGTCCAACCCCTACACCGGCGTGGCCGCCATCTTCAGCAGCCGCCTGCTCAACGGGCAGCCGCCGCTCGTCTTCGAAGACGGCGAGCAGAAGCGCGACTTCGTTTCCGTGCACGACATCGTCCAGGCGCTCCTCCTTTCGGCCCAGGAAGAGGCGGCCGTGGGCAAGGCCTTCAACGTGGGCAGCGGCCGCGCGGTGACGGTGCTGGAGGTGGCGGCGACGCTGGCCGGCGTGCTGGGGACGGACGTGGAGGCGCAGGTGGTGGGCAAGTACCGCGTGGGCGACATCCGCCACTGCTTCGCCGACATCTCCCTTGCGCGCGAGGTGCTGGGCTACGAGCCGCGGGTGACGTTCACGGAGGGGATGCGGGAGCTGGTGGACTGGCTGCAGGAGCAGGAGCGGCCGGAGGATCATGTGGAAACCCACGCGGCCGAGCTGGCTGCGCGGGGACTTACGCTGTGAGGAGGGGGACGATGAAGGGCAAGCGCGACCACATCCTGATCACCGGCGGCGCCGGCTTTGTCGGCAGCAACCTGGCCGACGCGCTGCTGCGCGAGGGCGAGCGGGTGATCGTGGCCGACAACTTCTCCCGCGACGGCGTGCGCCGGAACGCCGCGTGGCTGCAGGCCAACCACGGCGACCGCGTGCGCATCGAGCAGGTGGACGTGTGCGACGCCGCGCGCATCACCCCGCTGGTGCGGCAATCGAAGCAGGTCTTTCACCTGGCCGCGCAGGTGGCGGTCACCACCTCGCTCGAGGACCCGCTCACGGACCTGCAGACCAACGTGATCGGCACCTTCAACGTGCTCGAGGCGGCGCGGACCCTGCTCAACCCCCCCGCCGTGCTCTTTACCTCCACCAACAAGGTGTACGGGGGGATGGAGGACGTGGCGGTGGACCTGGCCGGCGACGCGTACCGCTACACGGACGGGCGTCCGGGGATCAGCGAAGAGGCGCGGCTGGACTTCCACTCGCCGTACGGATGCTCGAAAGGCGCGGCGGACCAGTACGTCCACGACTACGCCCGCATCTACGGCCTGCCC
The DNA here is from genome assembly GCA_035635315.1 of Longimicrobium sp. Lineage (GTDB taxonomy): Bacteria > Gemmatimonadota > Gemmatimonadetes > Longimicrobiales > Longimicrobiaceae > Longimicrobium. The sequence goes on along the minus strand of DASQBH010001528.1, from coordinate 1,403 downwards.
ACGGTGGTCTTCCGGATGAGCTGCATCTACGGCACGCGCCAGTTCGGGACGGAAGACCAGGGGTGGGTGGCGCACTTTGGCCGCGCGCTGTACGGGCGGGAGCCCATCACCGTGTACGGCGACGGCTTTCAGGTGCGCGACATCCTGTGGATCGACGACCTGGTGGATGCCATGCGCCGGGCGATGGACCGCATCGACACGGTGGCGGGCGAGGTGTTCAACGTGGGCGGCGGCGCGGCCAACGCGGTGACGGTGCGCGGGGTGATCGACCGGCTGCAGGACGTGACCGGCCGCTCCGTCCCCGTGCACACCGCCGCGTGGCGCCCCGGCGACCAGCGCATCTACGTGAGCGACACCAGCAAGGTCCAGCGGGTGCTGGACTGGAAGCCGCGCACCTCGTGGAAGGCCGGCCTGGAGCGGCTGGTGGACTGGCTGCGCGAGGCCGACCTGGAGTCGCCCGTGCTCCCCCGCGCCGTGGAGCCCGTGCGCGAGCCGCTGGCCGCCGCGGTGGGCGCGGATTGAGGGTCTCTCCCGCGGGGCGGGGTTCGGCGCGAGGGGCAGGCGCCCCCCTCTCCCGGCCTCTCCCCCATAAACCCCATGGGGGAGAGGTGACGCGCTCGACAGGCTGTCGCCGTGGGATCGAATTCTCCCTCCCCCACGCAGTTTGTGGGGGAGGGCCGGGGAGGGGGGCGCCCGCGGACGGAGCCCGATGCTGGTTGAAGCACCATCGAAGTTCAACCTCCCCCAGGGTTTTTTGGGGGAGGTGCGAGCCTGAGCGAGCGGAGGGGGCGCGCCGGAGCCAGCGCAGCGCGACCATCTCTCGACCTGGGCTGAACCTGGCACCTGAACCTGGGCACTGTTCCCGAATGACGTTCGATACGCTGACTGCGGTTTCCACCATGCGAGCCGCCCGTCTGGCGGCTCCGGGGGAGATTTCGCTGGATGAAGTCGCGCTTCCCGAGCCCGGGCCGGGGCAGGTGCGCATCCGCCTGGAGGGGTGCGGCGTCTGCGCGAGCAACCTGACGCCGTGGGGCGGGGCGGAGTGGATGACGTACCCCACCGAGCCCGGCGCGCTGGGGCACGAGGGGTGGGGCGTGGTGGATGCGCTCGGCGAGGGCGTCGCGGAATTCGCCGTGGGCGACCGCGTGGCGGCGCTCTCGTACGCGGCCTACGCGGAGTACGACCTGGCGGACGCGTCGGCCACCGTGAAGCTGCCGGCGGCGCTGGACGGCCAGCCGTTCCCCGGCGAGCCGCTGGGGTGCGCGATGAACATCTTTCGCCGCAGCGACATCCAGCCGGGCCAGACGGTGGCCATCGTGGGTATCGGCTTTCTGGGCGCGCTGCTCACGCGGCTGGCAAAGGACGCCGTCGCGCGGGTGATCGCTATCAGCCGCCGCCCCTTC
>DASQBH010001527.1:0-2060 GCA_035635315.1 Longimicrobium sp. | reverse complement strand
GACCGACGCCGCCCCGTGGCGGCGGCGGAGGACTGAGCGGACGGACGGCGGCGCGGCGCAACGGGGAGGCGGAGAGGGTGTCCGACGGGCTCCGGCCCGAGCGGTTGATGCCGATTGGGAGTCTGGCCAGGAAGGTGCCGTCCGGCCCGCTGGAGCGAATGAATTCGCCGCTGGAAATTCGCAAAGTCCGCCTGCGCGGACTCGGCGGCCCGGGTGTGTGCGGCGTCCCATGCACCTGCGCGTCCGCAACCGGTGATCAGGACGCGCGTTACCCGATCTGTTATTCCGAGGGAGGCGCCGCGTGATCCCTCCGCTCGCGAGGATCCATGGCGCCGGCCGAGGAATCCATTTTCGGGATTCTCGTCGCAGGCCGTCACGCTCCGGGCGATCGGCCACAATCCGCGAAGGCGGATTTCGCGATGTTCCAGCGGCGAATTCATTCGCTCCTGGAGGCGGACGCGCCGTCACTGTCTCTTTGACGATGCACGCGCCTTGATGAGATATCCATCCGCGCCCTCCACCCCTGCGTGTGAGACGCCGCGCGGCACCCGCACAGGACGGACGTGATGGCAGACGACGCGACCAGGCCGGCCAAGAAGCCCAAACCCCTGCGCAACCCCGAGGCGTGGCGCGAGGCCAAGCGCCTGATGTGGGCGCACCGGCGCTACCTGGGCATCGGGCTGGTGCTCATGCTGGTGAGCCGGGTGGCGGGGCTGGTGCCCGCCGCCAGCTCCAAGTACCTCATCGACACCGTGCTCGCCGCGCCGGGGCGGCCGGACCTGCTGCTGCCGCTGGCCGGCGCCGTGCTGCTGGCCACGCTGGTGCAGGGCGTCACCAGCTACGCGCTGTCGCAGGTCATCAGCGTCACCGCGCAACGCGCCATCACCGACATGCGGCGGCGCGTGCAGCAGCACATCACCCGCCTCCCCATCAAGTACTTCGACAGCACCCAGGTGGGCGTGCTGGTGTCGCGGGTGATGAACGACGCCGAGGGGATCCGCAACCTGGTGGGCACCGGCATCGTGCAGCTGGTGGGCAGCGTGTTCACCGCGTCGCTGGCGCTGGTGGCGCTGCTGTACCTCAACTGGGTGCTCACCCTGGCCATCGTGGTGCTGCTGGCCGCGTTCGGCTTTACCATGAGCACCACCTTCAAGAAGCTGCGCCCCATCTTTCGCGAGCGCGGCGAGATCACCGCCGAGGTGAACGGCCGCCTGACGGAGACGCTGGGCGGCATTCGCGTGGTCAAGGCGTACGGCACGGAAAAGCGCGAGCAGCGGGTGTTCGCCCGCGGCGCGCACCGGCTGTTCCGCAACATCGCCAGCTCCATCACCGGCATCTCGCTGGTCTCGTCCGTGGGCACGGCGGTCATCGGCGCCGTTTCGCTGGCGGTGATCGTCATCGGCGGGCGGGCGATCCTGAACGGGAGCATGACGCTGGGCGACCTGTTCGCCTTCGTCTTCTTTACCGGCCTGCTGGCCGCGCCGGTAATGCAGATCGCCTCCATCGGCACGCAGATCAGCGAGGCGTTCGCGGGGCTGGACCGCATCCGCGAGGTGCTGGGGATGCGGACGGAGGACCAGGAAGACCGCGACCGCGCCTCGCTGGGCCGCATCGAGGGCGACGTGCGGCTGCAGGACGTGTGGTACGAGTACAACGAGGGGCAGCCGGTGCTGCGCGGCATCAACCTGCACGTGCCGCCGGGGACGACGACGGCGCTGGTGGGCAGCAGCGGCAGCGGCAAGAGCACGCTGGTGAGCCTGGTGATGGCGTTCAACCAGCCCACCAGCGGCAAGGTGCTCATCGACGGGCGCGACCTGGGCGAGCTCAAGCTGGCGGACTACCGCGCGCAGCTGGGCGTGGTGCTGCAGGAGAACTTCCTCTTCGACGGCACGGTGGCCGACAACGTCCGCTTCGCCCGCCCCGACGCCACGCGCGCGGAGATCGAGGAGGTGGCGCGCATCGCCAACGCGCACGACTTCATCAGCGAGTTTCCCGAGGGCTACGACACCGTGGTGGGCGAGCGGGGGATCAAGCTGAGCGGCGGCCAGCGGCAGCGCATC
>DASQBH010001526.1:0-8737 GCA_035635315.1 Longimicrobium sp. | reverse complement strand
CGGTGCCGCCTGCGCCGCCGGAGATCATGCCCGACGGGTGGTTCGGGTTCGGCATCCAGTGCAACAACTGCGGGCTCCACGCGGAGCGCGGGCGTGCCCCGGTGTTCCAGTTCCGCGAGCAGCCCACGGTGCAGAACGTGGAGCCGGGCACCCCCGCCGCCCGGGCCGGCATGCAGCGCGGCGACCGCCTGACCCACGTGGACGGCATGTCCATCACCACCCCGTCGGGCTGGCTGCGCTTTTCCACCATCCAGCCGGGGCAGCAGGTGCGCTGGAGGTACACCCGCGACGGCCGGTCCAACGAGACGGCCATGACCGCCCTGCGCCGCCCCGACGCCGGCCGCACCCCCACCGCGGGGACGAACCCCACCCCCCAGCGGCTGCGCTACTCCGGCAGCGTGGGCGGCTCGCAGGTGGAGGTGCGCGGCGCCCCGGTGAACGTGACCACCGATCCGCGCACCGGTGAGATGATCATCCGCAGCGCCGACCTCACCGTCCGCATCCGGCCGGACCGGCAGTAACGCGAGAGCTCACGCGGCAGGGTGGGCCCCCCTCCTACCAGGGTGATTGCCATGCGCCGTTCGCCATCCGCCGCCCTCGCGGCCCTGTTGCTGGTGATGATGGCGGCCGGCGCGCGGGCGCAGGCCGCCCCGCCGGACCTCGTGGGACTGTGGGAGGCGAAGCGCCGCTTCGGGCCCGATGTGGCCGGCCGCCTGGTGGTGGACCGCCCCGCCGGCGAATGGCGGGCATCCATCGCCGGGCGCACGGCGGCGGTCCGCGTGGCGAACGACAGCGTGGCGTTCGACCTGCCGGACGGCTCCGGCACCTTCACCGGCAGGCTGGATTCACGGGGTGGGCGGATCACCGGCCACTGGATCCAGCCGCGGACGGTGACGGACGGATTCCGCTTCGCATCGCCCGTCGTCCTGGAGAGCTGCGGCACGGGCTGCTTCGCCGGCACCGTCGCCCCGCGCGCGGACGAGTTCACCTTCTGGCTCGACGTCAAGCGGCGCGCGGACGGCACGCTGGGCGCGCTGCTGCGGAACCCGGAGCGCAACCTGGCCCGCTTCATCCGCGTGGACCACATCGAGACGGATGGATCCGCCGTCCGCCTGCTGGATGCGAGGGACACCGTCGTCGCTACCGGGCTGCTGCGGGACAACGGCGTGATGACGGTCTACTTTCCGAATCGCGGCGGCTCGTACGACTTTCGCCGCGTGCCGGACGGCGCGTTCACCTTCTTCTATCCACGCGGCAGCCCTGCCGCAGCCTACAGCTACACGCCGCCGCTGGACCGCGGGGACGGCTGGCCGGTGGGAACGCTGGAGGACGCCGGCATCTCCCGCGAGCAGATCACCGCGTTCGTCGGGACGCTCGCCAGCGCGCCGGTGGATTCGCTCGGCGCGCTCAAGGTGCACGGGCTGCTGATCGCGCGGCACGGAAGGCTGGTGCTGGAGGAGTACTTCTACGGCGAGAGCGGCGACAAGCCGCACGACACCCGCTCCGCGTCCAAGTCCGTCGCACCGGTGCTGATCGGCGCGGCGATGCAGACGGGCGCGCCGATCGGCCCCTCGACCTCCGCGTATGCGGTGATGCGGCCGGGGGCGAGCCTGGACGCGAGAAAGGCCGCGCTCACCCTCGACCACCTGCTGACGATGTCGTCCGGCTTCGACTGCGACGACAGCGGCGACCGTCCGGGCGACGAAACCGCCATCATCGACCAGGAAGAAAATCCGGACTGGTACGGGATGATCCTGGACCTGGACGTGATCCGGGATCCGGGGGCGCAGGCCGTCTACTGCTCCATCAACCCACACCTGGCCGGCGGGGTGCTGGCACGCGCCACCGGCCGCTCGCTGCCGGACCTGATGTACGAGCTGGTGGCGGAGCCGCTTGGGATGCAGGGCTACTACGTCCCCATCACGCCGCTGGGCGATGGGTACCTGGGCGGCGGATGGCGCTTTCGCCCGCGCGACTTCATGAAGCTGGGCCAGCTGTACCTGAACGGCGGCACGTGGCAGGGCCGCCGTATCGTGAGCGAGGAGTGGGTGCGGCAGTCCACCGCGCCGCGGTACGCGCTGGGCTCGGCAACGCGCTACGGATACCAGTGGTGGCTGCGGGAGTACCCCTACGCCGGCCGCACCGTGCAGGCCTTCTACGCATCCGGCAACGGCGGCCAGTTCGTGGTGGTGATCCCGGACCTGGACCTGGTGATCGCCGTCTTCGGCGGCAACTACAACGAGCGCGCGGGCGGGCTGATGGTCGCGGACCTCATCCCCCGCTACATCCTCCCCGCGGTGAGGGACAGGTAGGGGCGAATCCCCCTGTGGAACCGTCGGCCTCCCCGCCGGGCGAATAAATTCGCAGCAACAACTACACAAAGTCCGCCTGCGCGGACTCGGCGGCCGGGGGGTGTACGGCGTCCCACGCACCGGCGCGTCCGCTACCGGAACCCCCTCCGGCGGCATGGTGCCCCGCCACGCGTACCGGCCGCGGCCCACTCGAGCAGGTGAAGCCCCGCCGGGCGAGCTCCGCGAGCCCAGGGCGGGGCTTATGGCCTTTCTAGACGCGGGTTTCAACCCGTGTCGCGCGCGGGCTCCAGACTCTTCGGGGGAAACTCCATCATCGTGCCGGAAATCATCCCTCTTGCCAAATAGCACGACCGGTCGTAAACTGCCTCCCATGAGCAAGGGAGCCGCGACCAAGGACCGCATCATCGAGAGCGCGCTGCGCACGGCGAGCGTGGAGGGGCTGGAGGGGATCAGCCTCGGGCGCCTGGCCGCGGACGTGGGCATGTCCAAGAGCGGCCTGTTCGCGCACTTCGCCAGCAAGGAAGACCTGCAGCTGGACGTGCTGGAGGCCGCGGCCGCCCGCTTCATGGAGATCGTCGTGCGGCCGGCGATGCAGGAGCCGCGGGGCGAGCCGCGCGTCCGCAGCCTGTTCGAGCACTGGCTGGTGTGGGAGCGCCACGAGAGCCTGCCCGGCGGCTGCGTGTTCATGCACGCGGCGGCGGAGCTGGACGACCGCCCCGGCCCCGCCCGCGACGCGCTGGTGCAGTGGCAGCAGCAGTGGCTGGACAACCTTGCCAAGGCCGCCCGCCTGGCCGTGGAGGCGGGCCACTTTCGCGCGGACCTGGACCCCGCGCTCTTCGCGTTCCAGCAGCTGGGCCTGGTGCTGGGCTACTACCACGCGCGCCGCCTGCTGGGCGACCCGCGCGCCGAGCAGCACGTCCGCGACGCCTTCAACGCGTTGATGGCCGACGCGCGCGCCTGACCGCATCCCCTTCCCCACCACGCCGGAGATCAGACGATGACCAGCACCGCATCCGCATCGCCCAATAAAAGCACGAACGGTCGTGCTACGCCTGTAGGGCTGCGCGCCCTGCGCACCTGGTTCCGCGTGGCGTCGGCGGTGGCGCCGCGGGCGGTGGAGCGGCACGCGGCCTCCATCTTTCTCACCCCGCCGCGCGTAAGGCCCAACGGCGTGGTGCTGGAGGATGCGGACGCGGGGCGGTACGCGCTGGAGGTGCGCGAGGGCGAGCTGCGGGTGGCGGCGTGGAGCTGGGGGAGCGGGCCAACGGTGCTGCTGGCGCACGGGTGGGGCGGAACGGCGGCGGACATGGCTCCACTGGCCGAGCGGCTGCAGGCGGCGGGCTACCGCGCCGTGCTCTTCGACTTTCCCGCGCACGGGCGGTCGGCGGGGCGGCGGACGAACATGGTGGAGTGGCTGCGGATGATCCGCGCCATCGCGGCCACCGTGGGGCCCGTGCACGCGCTCGCGGGACACTCGTTCGGCGCGGCGGCGCTGGCGATCGCGCTGGCGGAGCACGAGATGGACGTGCGGGGCGCCGTGCTGCTGGCACCGGTGATCGGCCCGGCGCTGTTCGTGGACCGCTTCTCGGGCACGATCGGCCTGCCGCCCGCGCGCGCGGAGGGGATGATGCGGCACATCGCGGAGACGATTGGCCGCGAGCCGCGGTCGCTGGACGCGCGCTGGGCCGTCAAGCACCTGCACGTTCCCGCGCTGGTGGTGCACGACCCCGCCGACCGCGAGGTCCCCTGGGCCCACGCCGAGTCCATCGCCGACGCGTGGCCCGGCAGCCGCCTGGTCGCCGCGGACGGCCTGGGCCACCGCCGCCTCCTGCGCGACGAGCGCACCCTGGCCACCGTAACGGACTTCATCCACGCGCTCCCGCGCCACGCCCCCGCCCTCGCCGCCGCGTCGTGAGGCGCGCGCATCCTTCGCCCGCGCCGTGAGGGCGTGTATCCGCCGCCGCGTTCATATGAACGCGGCGTCTCGCCATCTGTCATTCCGAAGGAGGCGCCGCGCGATCCCGGCCCTGGTAGAAAACCCTGGCGCCGACTGAGGAATCTACTGTCGGGCCGCTCGTAACCAGTCGTCGAGCCGCGGGCAGTGACCGACGGTCTGCGGCTCGCTTCAAATCACGAGCATTCAGAAGGTAGATTCCTCAGTGCGCCGGCCTGACCCCCATGCAGGCCCTGCAGTCCGCCACGCGCGAGCCCGCCGCGTACCTGGGCGCACTCGACTCCCTCGGCACCATCCAGCCCGGCAGACTGGTGCTGCTGGACGCCGATCCGCTGGCCGACATCCGCAACACCCGCCGCATCCACCGCGTGATCGCCAACGGCCGCATCGTCGACCGCGCCGCCCTCCTCCGCCGCGCCGAAGCCTTCGCCCGCCGCTGACCGGAAAAACAGCAGGTACAGAGGAACAGACAAAAGCCAGAGAAACAGAGAACCGGGTTCGTCTCTGTTCCTCTGGCTGTTGTCTGTTCCTCTGTACCCCCAGTCTTTTACAGGATCTGGGATAAGTCTTCTGTGACGCGCGTCAGTCCTCCACCAGGTACGCAATGCCCCAGGCGCCCTCGCCCGCATGCGTGCCGATGATGGGTGTGCCCGCCGCCGTGACGATATCGATGTTGCCGAAGCGCTTGCGGATTTCCTCCGTCACCGGATCCAGGACCTCCGGCGCCGCCACGTGCATGATGCCGAAGCGCAGCTTCTTTGCCCCCTTCGGCACCTTTTTCTCCAGGATCTCCAGCATCTTGGGCATGGCGTTCTTGCGGCCGCGCACCCGGTCGATGGGGAGCAGCTTGCCCGTCTCGTCGATGTCGAGCACCGGCTTGATGTCGAGCAGGCTGCCCAGCCACGCCTTGCCGCGCCCCACCCGCCCCGACGCCAGCGCCCGCTCGAAGGTGTCGAGCACGATGAAGAAGCCGGACTGCTTTCGCACCCGCTCCAGCTCCGCCAGGATGCGCGGGACCTCCCATCCCAGCTCCCCCAGCTCGCTGGCCTTGACCGCCAGCAGCCCCTGCAGCAGCGAGCCCCCCTTGCTGTCGAACAGGTGGATGGGCACCTCGTCGGCGCCGCGATGCTTGACGGCGGCCTGCGCCGAAGCGTACGTGCCGGAGAGCGCGGAGGAGAGGAGGACGGCGATGACGTTCTCCCCCTCTTCCGCGGCGCGGCGAAAGCCTTCCAGGAACGCCGCGGGGGCGGGCTGCGAGGTGCTGGGGTGCGCCCCCTTCTTGAGCTGCTCCACGAACTCCTCGGCCGAGATGTCAAGCCGGTCGCGCAGCACCTGGTTCTCGAAGATCAGGTTCAGCGGCACCAGGTGCATGCCGTGCGCGCGCACCACCTCGTCGGGCAGGTCGCAGGCGGTGTCGGTGACGATGGAGACGGGGCGCCGGGCCAGCGTCATGTGCCCCGCCGCCGCGCGCTCCGCCACCGCGTGCTGGGCGTGCATGTCCTCGGCCTTGTGCGACGCCAGCCGCCCGAAGCCGCGCAGGTAGCCGAACACCGCCTCGGGCTCGTCGGTGTGCACGTGCACCTTGAGCATGTCGCCGCTGCGGATGACGACCAGCGAGTCGCCGCGCTCGCGCAGCCAGGCGCGCACCTCGTCCTGCGCCGGCAGGGCGTTGCCGCGCACCAGCGCCTCGGTGCAGAAGCGGTACTGCTCCTCGGCCGAGTAGTCCGCCTCGGCCGCGGCGAACACGGCGGGCTCGGCGTCGTACTCCGGCGTCTCGTCCAGCGCCACCAGCGGGTCGCCCGACAGGTAGCCCGCGATCCCCTCCAGGATGTGGACGAAGCCCTTGGCGCCCGCGTCCACCACCCCGCGCGTCTTGAGCACCGGCAGCAGCTCGGGCGTGTTGGCCAGCGCCTCGCGCGCCTTGACCAGCAGCCGCTCGAAGAGGACCACGAAGTCCGAGTGCTGCAGCCGCTCCGCCTCGTCGGCGATGGCGCGCATGATGGTGATCATCGTCCCCTCGACGGGCTTTTCGAGGGCGGCGTACACGTGCTCGGTGGCGCTGCGCAGCACCTGCCCGAAGTCGGTCACGCCCAGCTTCTTCCGGTCGCCGACGGCGTCGGCGAAGCCCAGCAGAAAGTGGGAGAGGATCATCCCGCAGTTGCCGCGGGCGCCCATGATCCCGGCGTCCGCGGCGGCCCGCGCCACGCCGCCCAGCGAGCTGTCGGTGTTGCGGCGCAGCTGCTCGGCGATGGAGCCGATGGTGAGCGCCAGGTTGGTGCCAGTGTCTCCGTCGGGGACGGGGAACACGTTGATGCGGTTGAGGTCCGCGCGGTGCCGGTTCACGTACTCGGCCGCCGTGATCAGCGCGCCTCGCAGGCCGGTGCCGTCCAGGTATGTGGTAGCCATGCGAAAACAGTAGCCTTCGGTAAGCGCGGCGGCCAGAGAACACGCCGTGCGGCGACTCCGGGGGCCGCGAATCCGGCCCGGGTTGGGACGGTGGAACGTCGGGGCGGGCTGTGGAAGCGCACGCAACCTGCACCCTGAACACACCCCATGCAAGGGCCGGGCACGAAATTTCACGGTGCACCCCTCGCGCGGCGGGCTTCGGCGCCACAGGTTTTCAGCCGCGGTCCATCCCTCCTCCACCCAGCGAACGGCGAGCGATGCCCCAGCAGCACTTCATCGGCGCACACACGGTCGACAACGGCGGCCTGCACATGACGGCCCTGCGCGCCGGAAGCGCGGGGATGCGGGCGCTGCAGTGCTTTACCGCCATCCCCCGCTTCTACGGCGACAAGTCCACCATCAAGCCCGAACGGGTGGAGCGCTTTCAGGCGGCGCTGCGCGACGCGCGCATCAAGCCAGAGCACGTGGTCGTCCACGCGGCGTACGTGCTGAGCGTGGCCACGGCCGAGCCGGACAAGTGGGAGCGCGCCGCCGCCGGGCTTACGATGGAGATGAAGCGCTCCAACGCGCTGGGCGTGGGCGCCGTCTGCTTCCACCCCGGCTCCGCGACGGACGGCGACCCCAAAGCGGCCGCCAGGCGCGTGGCAAAGGCGATCACCCAGGCGCTCAAGGAATCGTACGGACCCACGCGGCTCCTCGTCGAAAACACGGCCGGCGCGGGAAAGACGGTCGGGCGGACGGCCGAGGAGGTGGCCGACATCCTGCGCCACGTCCCCGACGAGCTGCGCGAGCGCACGGGGTACGGGCTGGACACCTGCCACCTGTTCGCCAGCGGCTGGGCCATCCACGAGTCGCAGGCGCGGCAGAAGGAGATCCTGGACGAGTGGGAGCAGACGGTGGGGGAGAAGCCCGGCTTCTTTCACCTGAACGACAGCGAGGGGGCGTTCGCCAGCAACCGCGACCGCCACGTGCTGCTGGGCGACGGGGGGATCGGCGCGGAGCCGTTCCGCTGGCTGCTGGCAGACCCGCGCAGCCGCGGCATTCCGCTCATCCTGGAGACCCCGCAGCAGAACTACGAGATCGCGGACGACGACCCCTCGGCGGACCCGTACGACCTGCGGATGATGGAGCTGCTCACCGGCTTTTCGAAACAGGGGTGATTCAATGCGATGGATCATGGCCGGCGCCGCGGCGGCGCTGGCGGCTTCGTGCATCACCATCCAGGTGCCCCCGCCCGCCGGAAGCGGCGGGGGATCGGCCGGTTCGGCTTCCCCGCCGCCCGCGGAGGTACCGGTGACCTTCTCCGGCCCCGGAAGCGGGCGGCGGGCGGTGGAAGAGATGGTGGCGCTGGTGAACGCGCACCGCCGCACCCTGCGCTGCCCGGAGCTGGTGTGGATGCAGACGGTGGCCAACGCCGCCCAGGGCCACTCCGACGACATGGCGCGGCGCGACTTCTTCGACCACCGCTCGCCCGAAGGGCTGGGGCCCACCGACCGGCTGCGCGCGCACGGGGTGGTCTATCGCTCCATGGGCGAGAACATCGCGCAGCACCCGGGCACCGCGCGCGACGTGATGAACCAGTGGCTGGCCAGCCCGGGGCACCGGCAGAACCTGGAGCGGTGCACCTACACGCACCACGGCATCGGCCTGCGCGAGGGGTACTGGACGCACCTGTTCGTCACCCCCATGCCCCCGCCGCCGGGCTCATGAGCGACGAGATCCGCAGGCGCCGCGAGAACCGGCGCCGCTTTCTGGAGCACCTGTACCGCTGCTCCGAGGAGCAGAGCACCGAGTACCAGGACGCGTACGAGGTGGCCGACGACCTGGAGATCAGCCGCCAGGACGCCGAGCGCATCGTCCGCTACCTGGAGGACCACGGGTTCGTCACCAAGACGGGGCGCACGGGGCTGGTGCTGCGCATCACCGCGCACGGCATCGACCACGTGGAGGCCGCGGCCATGGAAGGAGAGGACGATTGATCCTGACGACGCTGGCGGATTCCGCCCCGTACGAGGCGCTGGGCCCGCGCATCGCCGCCGGCCTGCGCTGGCTGCGGTCGATGGAC
>DASQBH010001525.1:0-3124 GCA_035635315.1 Longimicrobium sp. | reverse complement strand
CATCGACGGGCGCCCCGCCGCGCGCAACCCGCAGATGTACCGCTCCATCGGCCTGGTGCCGGAGCGCGAGGCCGTCTACCCGTTCCTGACCGGCTACGAGTTCGCGCTGATGAACGCGCGGCTGCACGGGCTGCCGGACCCGGAGCAGGCGGCGGAGCGGGCGATCGACATCGTGGACCTGCGCGCGGCCATGCACCGCCGGATCGGCGGATACAGCAAGGGGATGCGGCAGCGCGCCAAGATCGCCGGCGCGCTGGTGCACGAGCCCCGCATCGTGCTGCTGGACGAGCCGTTCAACGGGATGGACCCAGGGCAGCGCATGCACATGATGGAGCTGCTGCGGGGGCTGGCGGAGCAGGGCAAGACGATCCTGATCTCCACGCACATCCTTGAGGAGCTGCACCACCTGGCCAACAACGTCCTGGTGGTCGTTGCGGGGCGGCTGGCGGCCTCCGGCCACTTTCGCGAGATCCGCCGGCTGATGACGGACCGGCCGCACACCTTTACCCTGCGCTCCAGCGACGACCGGCGGCTGGCAGCCGCGTTGATGGCGGACCCGTCGGTAAAGGGGGTGGACCTGGGCGCGACGGGGATCACCCTGCACACGGCGGAGCGCGGCGGGTTCGCGCAGCACCTGCCGCGGGCGGCGCGCGACGCGGGCATCACGCTGTACGAGGTGCGCCCCACCGACGAATCGCTGGAAAGCGTGTTCTCTTACCTGATCAAGCGATGAGACACTCGGTAGAACTGACGCTGGCGCGGCTGGCCGTACGCCAGTTCCTGGGAAGCCGCCGCGCGCTGTGGGCGCTGGTGCTGGCGGCCATCCCCGTGCTGCTGGCGCTGCTGCTGCGGGCCGAGGCGGGAATCGACACGCGCGAGACGCTGGACGACATCGCGGGGCTGTACCAGGTGCTGATCGTGGCGGTGCTGCTGCCGATCGTGGCGCTGGTGGTGGGGACCAGCGTGTTCGGCGCCGAGGTGGACGACGGCACCATCACCTACGTGCTGGGCAAGCCCGTGCCGCGCTGGCGCATCGTGCTCACCCGCATCGTGGTGGCGGGGCTGGTGACCGCGGCGGTGCTGGTGCCCTCCACCCTGCTGACGGGGTTCCTGGGCCTCCGCGGCGTGGACGCGCCGGGGGTGGCGGCCGGGTTCACCGGGGCGGTGGCGGTGGGGAGCTTTCTGTATTGCGCGCTGTTCGTTGCGCTCAGCCTGAGCACCCGGCGGGCGCTGGTGGCGGGGCTGGCGTACGTGGTGATCTGGGAGGGGCTGCTGAGCAACACCTTTGGCGGCAGCCGCGCCCTGAGCATTCGCCAGTACACGCTCTCCATCGGCGACGCGCTGGTGGAGGCGCCGGGGATCTCGCTGTCGCGGCTGGACGTGAAGACGGCGCTGGTGATGGCCGCGGTGGTCACCGTCCTGGTCACCCTGCACGCCATCCGCCGACTGCGCACCTTCGAGATCGGCGAGGCGGTGTAGGCCAAGTCTCCATCCGTCGCTGAGCTGAGGCCACTCAGCTGCTAAAGACGTGGCTCTTTGTCGAGCAAGCGGCCGGGTAAGCTCATTCCCCGTCCGCTTGCTTTGCTATGCCCATCAGGAATCGCGGTGAGGAGGTGGACGCTCCATCCCTAGGGACCAGGGTTGTGAGGTGCCGGCTGAGGGAGCACCAATGAAGTCGGTTGCGACCCGCCTACGAACAGATTCTGAGGCGCAATGGTTAGGCGATAAACGTCCATGCTAAATGCATGTTGTAAAGGTTGTGTGTATTGTTTTGTGGTATACAAGTGCGGGTATTTCAGGTACTTGGTCTTGACTATGCAGGGTCGATTGCTTTAGAATGAAATTGAATTTTCTTCTCACCTTGCACCTTTGAGGAAACATGACCCAACTCATCATCGGTGGCGTACCCGTTGAAGCAGTTAGTTTTCGCCAGCTCCCTAATGAGGGAAACGGCGATTGGGGTGCGCGCGCGTGGAGTTTCACTGCGCTGCTCGAAACTCAATCTGAAGTTGCTGCACTCCGTGCTGCGCTTCAGGACACAGGGCCGAGAAGCTATAGACGCATGATCAACGGTGCCTTGCGTGGTGGTCCGTTGATCGTTTGTGCCGGAGATCAATTGGGTGGGTCCATCACGGCAGGTGTGGAGATCGGCACTCAGGATCACCCGAATGCAACTCATCGACAACATGAGCTCTTGCTGACGTTGCGAGAGAGTATGGCATCGCGATAACGCGCCGGAGATGCGGGCCATCCGCTACCGTCTGCGTTCTTTTCTCCGTTCTACGACAACGCATCTCCGCAATCGGTGAAGCCGGTCTCGGCGCGCAAGCATTCTCGTTCGCGATATGAGCACGCCAAGGTCACCTGACCCATGCCCGTCCGCAGCCGCGGTGGCATCTTGTGCGCAGTCCGGAGGGGGGCGAACACGGGTTGGCGGGCGATGGCGTGCGGAGGATCGGACTTCATCCCCACCCAACAAGTGTTTTCATAACGTTCAGTATTGACTGAACGATCCGAACGTATTATTCTCCGCGCCAGCACGACGGAGGACGCAAGCCCCCTCCGCGGCACAACGGTCACCCTGAGACGAAGATGCACGAGGCGGTGCAGCAGCTGGTGGAGCAGATGGCGCTCATCTGCGAAAAGGAGGGGATGCCCCGCATCGGCGGGCGCATCTTCGGCTACCTGCTGGCCACGGACCAGACGTTTTCGCTGGAGGACCTGGCGGAGCAGCTGCAGGCCAGCAAGGCCTCGGTGAGCACCAACGCGCGGATGCTGGAGCAGTTCGGGATGATTCGCCGCGTGTCCGTGCTGGGCGACCGGCGCGACTTCTACCGCGTGCAGGACGACCCGTGGGAGCAGATGCTGCGCGTGGCGCAGGGGCGCTGGCGGGAGATGGTGAACGTCTTCAACCAGGCCGCCGAGCGGCTCCCCGAGCCCGCCGGCCGCACCCGGGTGGACGAGGCCGCGCGCTTTCACACCCTCCTGATCCGCGAGTGCGACGAGCTGATCGAGCACTGGCACGCGCTGCGGCGCCAGGAGCAGGGCGCGGCCGGAGAGCCGCTGCGGCACGTAGCAGGCGCGTAACCGGAGACGTAACGATTCCGTCTCAATGTAAGCAACC
>DASQBH010001524.1:0-3516 GCA_035635315.1 Longimicrobium sp. | reverse complement strand
GGGCGTAGGTTTGGCGATCGTGTGGGTGACGGAGCGGTGATGGGCCGGGCCCGTCCTTGGCGGTTGAAACCGCGGCTGGAAATTCACGAAATCCGCCTGCGGATTGTGGCCGCGGGTATGGCGCGCGACACCGGCCACGAGCATCCCGACGGTAGATTCCTCAGTCGCGCGAAGGGGCGGTGCAGGCGGACGGGTTCGCGCGGCGCTCTTTCGGAATGACAGATTGGGCGATGAACCAGGCCGGGCTCCCGGTCACCCGTTCACCCGGTCATCCGGTCACCCCTTCACCTCGTCGCATGGGCTACCTGTACGTCGTGATCGCCGCCGCGCTCTGGGGCCTGCTCGGGCCGGTGACGCGCATTGCGCTGCGCGAGGGCGTGGGCGCGGTGGAGGTGGCGTTCTGGCGCGGGCTGCTGGCCGCCGGGATCTTCGCCGTGCACGCCGTCGCCATCCGTCGCGTGCGCGTCGACCGGCGCGACCTGCCCAGCGTGGTGGCGTTCGGCGTATTCGGCGTGGCGGGGCTGCTGGCGTGCTATTCCCGCGCGGTGGAGGCGGGCGGCGCCGCGCTGGCGTCCATCCTCCTGTACACGGCCCCGGTGTGGGTTGCGCTGCTTTCCGCGGTGTTCATGCACGAGCGGCTCACGCGGCGCACGCTCCTGGCGCTGGGGATCGCCACGTTCGGCGTGGCGGGGATCGCGTTCTTCAGCGGCGGAGGGGCGGTGCGGCCCACGCCGGCGGCGCTGGGGTGGGGGCTGGCGTCGGCGTTCGCCTACGCGCTGTACTACCTGTTCGGCAAGCGCTACTTCGACCGATATCCCACCGCCACGCTCTTCATCTACGCCCTTCCCGTCGGTGCGCTGGCCATGCTGCCGCTGGTGGATTTTCGTCCAAAGAACCAGACGGCCTGGGCCGCCATCGCCTTCGTGGCCGTGGTGCCCACGTACCTGGCGTACGTCTTTTACAGCGCCGGCCTGCGGCGCGTGCAGGCCACCCGCGCCGCCACCGTGGCCACCGTGGAGCCCGTCGTCGCGGTGTTCGCCGCGCTGCTGATGTGGAACGAGCGCCTGAGCCCCGCCGGCTACGCCTTTGCCGCCGTCGTCCTTGCCGGCGTGCTCCTGATGGTCGCCGGCGACACCAGGCGCCCCGCCCACGACGAGCCGCCGCACGGGTAGGTGGAGCGGTGGGCATCTGGCCGAACGACGCCGATTGCCGATTTGCTCAGGGCCGTCCCCGGTTGCGGACGCGCAGTTGCTCGGGACGCCGCAAACAGTCCGGCCGCCGAGTCCGCGCAGGCGGACTTTGCGATTTTCCAGCGGCGAATTCATTCGCTCCGCGGGCGGACGGCGAGTTGCCGGACCAGCTGCACCATGTCCACCACCGCGGCAGGCCGGCGGATCACCCGATTAGACACCTCGCTGTATCACTTTCCCGCATTCGGCGTATCAGTGTTGGTCTGTGCACGGGAGTTGCAGATGTGCACGCGGCGGGGATGAAAACCGTGCGGGTGACGCGCCGGCCGATGACAGGCCGGCGCGTGTTCGTACGGGTTCCCGCTGATGATCGGGCACGCGGGTGTGCCCGAATGTGGATCAGAACCGGAGAGGATCAGTGAAGGCAGCAGTGAAGAAGACATGGTTTGTGTCGATGGCGGTGGCCGGCGCGGTGACGGTGGGCGCGGCGACGGCGGACGCGCAGGTGTTCACCCCCAGCTACCAGGCGCCGGTGGTGATGAACGACCTGGGCATCTACCTGAGCGACGGCCCCGGCGACATGGCGCTGGAGGGGATCTACCGCAGCGGGCCGTTGGGCCTGCGCGTCGGCTTCGTGGACGCGGCCGACGACCTGCTCTCCATCGGCGGCGAGGTCCGCATGCCGATCGAGTCGGCGCCCATCGACGTGGCGTTCACCGCGGGGGCGCAGGGCCTCATCGGCGACTTCGACGCCCTCGGCGTGCAGGCGGGCCTGTCCATCGGCGAGCGCTTCGTGAGCCCGGGTGTGGCGCTCACCCCGTACATCCACCCGCGCATCGCCTTCATCGACGGCCTGGCGACGGATGACGACTTCGAGGCCGAGCTTCTGGCCGAGCTGGGCCTGGACGCGGAGTTCGCGTCCAACTTCATCCTGCGCCTTAGCATCGGCCTGAGCGACCCGAGCCCGGAGGTGGGCGTCGGCCTCGCCTGGCGCAGGTAGCCGGCGAGCGGAATCCACCGAACACGCGACCCCGGCCGGAACATCGGCCGGGGTCGTCGTCTTTCCCCGGTTCGTCGAGCGCGGGAGACGCCGTCGATCAGGCGATCGCCCGGAAGCACGTTGCAGTGCGGAGCGCTCGATCGTACTATGCCGAACGGTGTTCGGAGGCTATCCTGATTCCCCGTCGGTATCTCCCATCCATCCGATCATCCCCATGCGCAGCCTGCAACTGACCGCCTTTGGAGAGCCGCTGGCGTGGAGCGAGCAACCCACCCCCACGCCGCGCGGCGAAGAGGTGCTGCTGCAGACGGTGGCGTGCGGCGTGTGCCACAGCGACCTGCACCTGTGGGAGGGATACTACGACCTGGGCGGCGGCAAGCGATCGTACGTCAAGGATCGCGGCGTTACCCTGCCGCTTACGATGGGGCACGAGGTCGTCGGCCGCGTGGCGGCGGTGGGGCCGGACGCGCGCGGCGTGCAGGTGGGCGACGTGCGGCTGGTCTTTCCGTGGATCGCGTGCGGCGAGTGCGCGCACTGTGAAGACGATCGATCCAACCACTGCACCCGGATGCGCTCGCTGGGCGTGCTGAGCCCCGGCGGCTACGCGGACCACGTGCTCGTCCCCAGCGCGCGCTTCCTGGTGGACATCGGCGATCTGCCGCCGGAGACGGCGTGCTCCTACGCCTGCGCCGGCCTTTCCGCCTACAGCGCGCTCAAAAAGACGCTGCCGCTGTCCGCGGACGAGGACCTGGTGATCATCGGCGCGGGCGGGTTGGGGCTGATGGCCGTGCAGATGGTGCGCGAGCTCACCGGCGCGCGGGTGACGGTGATCGACGTGAGCGACGCCAGGCTCGACGCCGCGCGCGAGTTCGGCGACTGGACGACGATCAACTCGCGCGGCACCTCCGCGCTGGATCAGGTGATGGATGCCACCGGCGGGCGCGGCGTGGCGGCCGTGATCGACTTCGTGGGGACGGCGGATACGTCCGGGCTCGGCTTCTCCCTCCTGGCGAAGAACGGCACGCTGGTGATCGTCGGCCTGTTCGGCGGCGAGCTGTCGGTGCCGATCCCGATGATCGCGCTCAAGAACCTCACGATCCGCGGCTCGTACACGGGCAGCCTGGCCGAGTTGCGCGAGCTGGTCGACATCGCCAGGCGCGGCACGCTGCGGCCGCTCCCCGTCACCTGCCATCCGCTGGGCGAAGCGGGCGACATCCTGCACCGCATCCGCGACGGGCAGGTCGTCGGGCGCGCCGTGCTGCGGCCGGAGCTGGGATGAGCCGGACGCCGCCGCCGCGCCGGGCCGAGTTCCGGCACTTTCTCACC
>DASQBH010001523.1:0-3257 GCA_035635315.1 Longimicrobium sp. | reverse complement strand
ATCACCCGTTCACCCCTTCACCCCTTCACCTGACCCCCCCCGCCTCGCCGTTCCCTCCGCCGCGACATATCTTTCCGCTCGCCGACTCCCGCACTCACGCGCTTCCGCACTCACGAACCGCCTCGCCGTTGATCGAGTTCGATTCCCTCTCCAAGGCCTACGGCGAATTCGTCGCGGTGCGCGGGCTGTCGCTGCGCGTGGCGCCGGGAGAGGTGTACGCGCTGCTGGGAGCCAACGGCGCCGGCAAGACGACGGCACTGCGCTGCCTGGCCACGCTCCTGGCACCCACGGAGGGCACCGCGCGCATCGGGGGATTCGACGCGCGCACGCAGCCGCTGGAGGTGCGGCGCCGGCTGGGCTTCCTCGCTGCGTCCATGGGGCTGTACGCGCGCCTGACCGCCCGCGAGCTGCTGGGCTACTTCGCGCGGCTGCAGGGGGTGGACGAGCGGCAGATCGAGGGTCGGGTGGAGGCGGTGGTGGAGCGGTTCGCCATCGGCGAGTTCGCGGACCGGCTCTGCGGGCGCCTCTCCACCGGCCAGCGGCAGCGGGTGAGCATCGCCCGCGCGGCGGTGCACGATCCGCCGGCGCTGGTCCTGGATGAGCCCACGCTGGGGCTGGACGTGCTGAGCGGGCAGGCGATCTACGACTTCGTGGCCGATGCGCGGACCCGCGGGCGCGCCGTCCTGTTCAGCACGCACCACATGAGCGAGGTGGAACTGCTGGCGGACCGCGTGGGGATCCTGGCCGGCGGGCGGCTGGTGGAGGAGGGGACGGCGGACGAGATCGTCACCCGCAGCGGCGAGCCGAACCTGGCCCGCGCCTTTCTGCGCATCGCGCGGGAGGCGGCGTGATGCGCTGGTCGACCGTCAGGACGGTGCTGGGAAAGGAGCTGCGGGAGACGATCCGGGACCGGCGCACGCTGTTCATGATGCTGGTGCTGCCGACGCTGCTGTACCCCGCGATGCTCGTCGTCATCCAGCAGATCGCCATCTTTGGCCAGCGGCAGCTGAGCGCGGCGCCGGCAAAGGTGGCGGTGGCCGGCGCGGACCCGGCGCTGGTGCGCTTCATGGACGGCGACAGCGCCATCCGCGTCTTCAGCGCGGAGAGCGCCACGGTGGCGGCGGTGCGGGAGGGAGAGGTGGAAGCGGCCGTGGTCCTGGGCGCGGCGCCGGCTGCGGCGGAGGGGTCCCGGCAGGCCCGCATCCTCTTCGACGCCACGGACGACCGCTCGCGCCGCGCGCAGGAGCTGGCGGCGGCGCGGCTGGATGCGTGGGGCGACACCCTGCTGGCGATCCGCCTGCGCGGCGCCGGGCTCCCGGCGACCTTCGCCACGCCGCTGGCGGTGGCGGACTCGTCCGTGGCGACGGCGGAGGAGGCGGGCGGCTACACGCTCGGCAGATTCCTTCCGCTGATCCTGGTGCTGATGACGCTGCTGGGCACCTTCTATCCCGCCATCGACATGGCGGCGGGGGAAAAGGAGCGCGGCACCCTGGAGACGCTGCTGACGGCGCCCGTCCCCGCCTCGGAGATCGTGGCGGGGAAGTTCGCCGCCGTGGCGCTGATCGGGATGGCGGCGGCGGTGGCCAACCTGCTGAGCATGCTGCTGACCTTTCAGTCCGGCATCTTTCGCATGGGCGCGGGGATGGAGCTGCGCTTCACCCTGCCGCCGGGCGCCGCGCTCCTCGTCTTCATCGCCCTCATCCCCCTGGCCGTGCTGTTCGCGGCGACGTTCCTGGGGCTGGCGCTGCGGGCGCAGTCGTTCAAGGAGGCGCAGAACGCGCTCACCCCGGCGCAGCTGGCCGCCACGCTCCCGCTGCTCGTCGTGACGCTGCCGGGGATCGACTTTACCCCCGCGCTGGCGCTGGTCCCCGTGGTGGGCGTGGCGATGTTCTTTCGCGAGCTGATGACGGGGGACGCGCCGGTGCTGGCCTCCGCGCTCGCCATCCTCTCCGCCTTTGGATACGCGGCGCTGGCGCTGGCCTTTGCCTCGCGCGCGTTCGGGCGCGAGGACGTGCTCTTCGGCGGCGGGTCGGGGGAGGCGAAGGGGGGCGGATGGCAGGAGCGGCTGCGCGCCTGGCGGTCGGCGGAGCGGGGGATCCCCCTCCCCGCGGAGGCCATGGCCTTCATCGCCGCCATCGCCCTCCTCTTCTTTCACCTGGGCGGCCGTTTGCAGGCGTCGCTGGGGGAGCGCGGGCTGCTGGCGTCGCAGTGGCTGCTGCTGGCGCTCCCCGCCATCGCCTTCGCCACGCTGGGGCCGTACGACTGGCGGCGGACGCTGGCGATCCGCCCGCCCGCGGGAAAGGTGCTGCTGCCGGCGCTGATGATCGCGCTGGGCGGGATCCCCGTCGGCTGGGGGATCGTCTGGCTGGAGTTGCAGATGTTCGAGGGCGGGGTGGAGAGCCTGATGCCGCTGCAGCGGCTGCTGACGGCGGCGGACGGGGAGCGGGCGCTCTGGCTGCTGTTCCTGGTGGCGCTGACGCCGGCGATCTGCGAGGAGCTGGTGTTTCGCGGAGTCCTGCTCCAGTCGCTGGGGCGCGAGATGCGGGGGTGGCACGCGGTGGCGCTCTCCGCCGCCGTCTTTGGCGCCTTTCACCTCTCGTTCGAGACGGCGCTGCGCTTTTTGCCCACGGCCTTCATCGGCCTGCTGATGGGGTGGGTGGTCTGGCACTCGCGCAGCCTTTTCGCGAGTATGCTGATGCACTTTGTCAACAACGCGTTCGTGGTGGTGCTCCTGTGGCAGCCGGCCGTGCAGAGGCTGGCGTTCAGCGGCGAGTCGCTGCGGTGGGCCACGGTGGCCGGCGGCGCGGTGCTGCTGGCGCTGGGGCTGTGGCTGCTTCCCCGCCGCGCCGACCCGATCGCTCACACCCCCGCACCGGAGGGAGTCTGATGGTTGCCGCCGTCGTGCTGATCCGCGCCGTCCCCGGTGACGTGCCCGCCCTGGCCCGCCGCATCGCCGGCATCGGCGGCGTGGCCGAAGTGTACTCCGTCTCCGGCGACTGGGACCTGATCGCCGTGCTGCGGGTGAAGGAGTACGACCGCATCGCCGCCATCGGGACGGAAGAGATCTCGCAGGTGTCGGGGATCGAGCGCACCAACACGCTCACGGCCTTTCGCGTGTACTCGCGCCAGGACCTGGAGCGCGCCTGGGACATGTTCGACTGACGCCAATCCGGATGCCGTGGGGGACGCGTAACCCCCTGGTAGATGGATCGGCGAGGCGTTCCGCGCCCCGTCAACCGAAGAGGGGGGGCGGAAGC
>DASQBH010001522.1:0-2664 GCA_035635315.1 Longimicrobium sp. | reverse complement strand
ACCGCGAACGGAAGGTGACATGCATACGCACATGAAGCGTGCGCGCCTGCAGCCTCGCTGGTCTCTCGGTCGCTGGAGGAGTATTCCGCGGGAACGCGCGCGTGACGAGGATCTGCAGTTCTTTCTGCGCATGGGCAAGTTGTCTCTCAAGGCAACCCGGGCGTACATCGACGGGCTGATTGGAACGGCGAAGGAGCCGATTCCGCCGCGGCCCTCCAGGAAAGCCAATGGCATCGCATATCAAAAGGGCTACGTTCAAATCCCCGTGGATACGCGGCACTCGAAAACACGTGCGCCTGATCGCTCCACGGGCGCTGAATGAGGACCTCCGGATCTTTCTGAGACTGAGCAGGGAGTCGTTGCGGGTAACCGCACGAGACCTCGATGAACTGATCAGGCCCGCATAGCCGGGGGCCCTCCGAGTTGTAAAGGCCGGACCATCGGGTCCGGCCTTTTGCCGTTTGGGCGCCGGAGAGCGAATGGCCGGCAACCTGCGTTTCGACCGGCTGATCTGCCGGAGTCGCAGGCTGTCACCTGTACCCTGTTCCCTGTACCCTTTCCGTGAAGGCCTTCGCCGCGCTGTACGCAGAGCTGGACGAGACCACGAAGACCGGCGAGAAGGTCGATGCGCTGGCGGCGTACTTTGCCAGCGCGCCGCCCGAGGACGCGGCGTGGGCGGTGCACTTTCTGAGCGGGCGGCGGCCCACGCGGCTGGTGGGCGCGCGCAAGCTGGCGGCGTGGGCCATGGAGTCGGCCGACGTGCCCGAGTGGCTGTTCGCGGAGTGCTACGAGTCCGTGGGCGACCTGGCCGAGACCATCTCGCTGCTGCTGCCGGACTCCGGCGCCAGCAGCGACCGCCCCCTGCGGCACTGGGTGGAGGAGCGCCTGCTCCCCCTGCGCGGCGAGGACGAGGCGGCGCAGCGCGCGGAGGTGTGGCGCGCCTGGGCGGAGCTGGACGGGCCGCAGGCGTACGTGTGGAACAAGCTCATCACCGGCAGCTTTCGCGTGGGCGTGTCGCAGAGCCTGGTGGTGCGCGCGCTGGCCCGCGTGAGCGGCGTTGACGAGGCGGCCGTGGCGCACCGGCTGATGGGCGCGTGGGATCCCACCCCCGAGTTCTACCTGCGCCTGCTGGCCGCCGACACCAGCGACACCGACCTCAGCCGCCCCTATCCCTTTTTCCTCGCCTACGCGCTGGAGAGCGACCTGGAGGCGCTGGGCGACGCGCGCGACTGGCAGGCGGAATGGAAGTGGGACGGCATTCGCGCGCAGATGATCCGCCGCCGCGGCACCACCTTCCTCTGGTCGCGCGGCGAGGAGCTGATCACCGAGCGCTTTCCCGAGCTGGCGCACGCCGCCGCCTTTCTTCCCGACGGCACCGTGCTGGACGGCGAGATCATGCCTTGGCGCGACGGCCCCCTGCCCTTCGCGCAGCTGCAGCGGCGCATCGGGCGCAAGGTGCTGGGAGCGAAGATCCTGTCCGAGGTGCCGGTCGTCTTGCTCACGTACGATCTGCTGGAGATCGACGGGGCGGACGTGCGCGAGCAGCCGTTCGCCTGGCGGCGCGCGCGGCTGGAGGAGCTGGTGCGCGCCACGCCCGCCGCCGGCCGCATCCTGCTGTCGCCGGCGGTGCAGGCGGAGGACTGGGACGGCGTGCTGCAGGCCCACCGCGACGCCCGCGCCCGCGCCGCCGAGGGGCTTATGCTCAAGCGGCTGGACGCGCCGTACGGGGTGGGCCGGCGCAAGGGCGGGTGGTGGAAGTGGAAGGTGGAGCCGTTCACCCTGGACGCGGTGCTCATCTACGCGCAGCGCGGCCACGGGCGCCGCGCGTCGCTGTACACCGACTACACCTTTGGCGTGTGGAAGGACGGCGAGCTGGTGCCGTTCGCCAAGGCGTACAGCGGGCTCATGGACGCGGAGATCCGCAAGGTGGATGCGTTCGTGCGCCGCAACACGCTGCAGCGCTTTGGGCCCGTGCGCACGGTAAAGCCGGAGCTGGTGTTCGAGCTGGCGTTCGAGGGGATCCAGCGTTCCCCGCGCCACAAGAGCGGCGTGGCCGTGCGCTTTCCCCGCATGCTCCGCTGGCGCACGGACAAGAAGCCCGAGGACGCGGATTCGCTGGAGACCATCGTGGGGATGCTGGAGGCGGAGGGACGTTAGCATCCGCCCGAGTTATTGACCATTTGGACGAAATGAGATTTGCGGGGTACAGAGGACTGGATCGGTGCACCGCGCACCCATTCACGGGCAGCGCACCCCGCGCTGCCGGCCGGGAGCGGAGGCGCCACACCGGGCCTCCAACCGCATGGGAGGCGCCGATGACGCCGAACGAATCTCAGGACGAAAAGATGGCCCGCATCACCGCCGAGCTCAGCAAGGCGCTGCGCAGGCAGGCCGCCGGCACGTGGCGGCGGGTCAAGACGGCGGATCGCGGCGAGGAGACCCGGCACGCGTGGAAGTTCCGCCCCACTCCGGACGGCTCCGCGCGCTTCCTTCGCATCACCCACGAGGCGATGACGCAGGGCGACGATCCCGTTCCGCAGCTGCTGAGCCACCTGAGCGCCGGCCGCTGGCTGGCCCGCCTGGACGACGGCCCGGAGACTTCGCTGCTGCTGCAGGCCGACGGCCGCCTGGAGCGCTTCAAGTCGCACTGATCCGTTTGCAGGC
>DASQBH010001521.1:0-2916 GCA_035635315.1 Longimicrobium sp. | reverse complement strand
CGTCCCGGGCGGGTGAACCCGCGGCTGGAAGAGCGGGAAGCCCCGCAAACTGCGCGGGGCTGCGCGTCCGCAGGGTATCTGCCCGCGGAAACGCGTCGGAAGGTTGGGCGACGTTTATACCCTCTCCCGCTTGCGGGGGAGGGCAGGGAGGGGCGCGAGCGGGTGAGGGCCTGAATCCCGGCGGTGGGCGTTTCCGTATCCGGACACGTCCTGATGCACGCGAAAGGAATGGGGTGGTCCAGGACGCCGCCCCACCGATGCAGATCCGCCGCAATGAAGTTGTCCGAGGTCCTGCTCCGCATTCGCCATGACCGCCCCTTTGCCTGGCTCAAGCTCACCACCCGGCGCCGCAGGCGGATGGCCGTTGCCGCGCTGTGGCTGGTGTTCGCGGTGCACGTGGCCGTCAGCGCGCTCGGTGGAGACGGCGAACTGGCTGGCTTCGCCGGGTTCGTGACGCTGTTCGCGGGGATCGTCTGCCTCTTCTCGCTGTCGGAGGCGTCGGTGCTGCGGGGCGGGGCGCAGCCGCTGGACGCGGGGCGGCTGGCCACGCGCGACCGGGCGTATGCGGCGGCGTTTCACGGCACCGGGTGGCTGCTGCTGGCGGTGGTGGTCTACGCGGAGATGGCCCTGCGCATCGACGCGCTCTGGCTGCCGACGGGCCCGCGCGCCACGGTGGGCGCGTTCGCCGCGGTGGCGGTGGCCATCGGCCTGCTCCCCGTGTCGCTGCTGAGCTGGGCCGAGCCGGACGACGCGCCCGCCGCGGCGCCGGCCGTCCCCCGGCTCCCGCGCCGCCCCCGCCGCTTCGCCGCCGGCCCCGTCGACCGCGAAGGTCCGCGCTTCCTGCACTGAGCTGGGTGAGTGATGCTTTCGGACGGTGCGGCGCGAAGGGCAGGCGCCCCCCTCCCCGGCCCTCCCCCATAAACTGCATGGGGGAGGGAGAACGGCAGGAAGGCTCGTTTCGGCGGAGCCGAATTCTCCCCCTCTCCCGGCGCAGTTTGCCGGGGGAGGGGGCCGGGGGGTGGGGGGACCACAGACGCAGTGGGAGCCCGTTTCCCAGGATCGAAGTTCTCCCCTCTCCGTGAGGAACGAACGGGGAGGGGCCGGGGGAGGGGCACCCCGCGGACGCAGTTCGGCGCTTGCCGGCGCGCTTGCCGGCGCGCTTGCCGACGCCTGACGGCGCTTGCCGGCGCGCTTGACGGGCGCGGCGCGCGCTGAGATGCTAATTTCTACGCACCATTCTGTGTCCGGTTGCGGACGCGCAGGTGTGTGAGACGCCGCAAACCGCCTGGCCGCCGAGTCCGCGCAGGCGGACTGTGTGAAGTCGTTGCCGCGATTTCAATCGCTCCGACCAGGCCGGCCGAAGCGAATTCGTCCCGATCACGACGCCGTCATCTACATCCACCCATCCACCACCATCACCCCCAACCACCAGCACTTTGATGACAATCAACCCATCGGAGGCGCCATGAGACCTCGCTTCTCCCTCACCGGGCTGGCGGCCCTCACGCTGCTCGCGGCGCCCGCGCACGCGCAGGGCGGGCGGCTGGCGTACGAGGACTTTCGCCTGGACAACGGCCTGCGGGTGATCCTGGCGCCCGATCCCGCCGTCGCCACGGTGGCCGTGAACGTGTGGTACGACGTCGGCTCGCGCGACGAGCGGCCGGGGCGCACCGGGTTCGCGCACCTCTTCGAACACATGATGTTCCAGGGGAGCGCCAACGTAGGAAAGGGCGAGCACTTCGTCCTGGTGGAGCGCGCCGGCGGCGACCTGCAGAACGGCACCACCGACTGGAACCGCACCAACTACTACCAGACCCTCCCCTCCAACCGCCTGAACCTGGGGCTGTGGCTGGAGGCGGACCGCATGCGCTCGCTGGCCGTCACCCAGGAGAACTTCGACAACCAGCGGCTGGTGGTGAAGGAGGAGCGCCGCGAGCGCATCGACAACCAGCCGTACGCGGGCGCCATGTGGCAGGGCCTCATCGGCGTCTTCAACCCGCAGACCTGCTTCAGCTACGGGCACGAGATCATCGGCTCGTTCGCGGACCTGGAGGCGGCGCCCACGGAGGACGTGCGGCAGTTCTTCCGCACCTACTACGCGCCCAACAACGCCACGCTGGTGGTCGCCGGCGGCTTTGACCCCGCCGAGGCGCGCACGCTCATCCGCCAGTACTTCGCCGACATCCCCTCCGCGCCCGCGCCGCAGCGCCCCGCGTGCACCGACCCGTTCTCGCACCTTCCGGTGACCAAGACGGTGGAGGACCCGCGCGCGCCGCTCCCCGCCGTGTTCGTGGTCTACGGCCTTCCCACGCAGGACGAGGCCGACTTCTACGCGCTGGAGCTGCTCAACGGCATCCTGGCCGTGGGCGAGACGTCGCGGCTGCAGGATCGCCTGGTGGATCAGGAAAAGGCCGCGCTCAGCGTGGAGAACTTTTTCCTGGAGCACCGCGGCCCGGGGGAGGCGTTCTTCTGGCTCACCGCCGCGCAGGGCACGACCAACGAGCGCCTGCTGCAGCTGTTCGATGATGAGGTCGCGAAGGTGGCGCGCGAGGGCGTGACCGCCGACGAGCTGGAGAAGGCCAAGAACCAGCGCCGCGCGCAGGTGATCTTCGAGCGGCAGACGCCGCACGGCACCGCCGAGGCGCTGCAGCACGCCATCCACTTCCACTCCGGCCCGCAGGACGCCGACGCCAAGCTGGCCCGCTACCTGGCCGTGACGGTGGACGACGTGCGCCGCGCCGCCGAGCGCTGGCTTTCCCCCCGCAACCGCGCGGTGGTCAACGTGGTCCCCGCAGCCGCCGCCGGGCAGGAGTGAGCGCCATGACGATCCAGATGAGGATGATCCGCCGCGCGGCCGCCGCGCTCGCCGCGACCCTGGCCGCCGCCGCGCCCGCCGCCGCGCAGCGCCAGGCCCCG
>DASQBH010001520.1:0-2010 GCA_035635315.1 Longimicrobium sp. | reverse complement strand
TTCACCCGTTCACCCGTTCACCCGTTCACCCGTTCACCCGTTCACCCGTTCACCCGTTCACCCGCCTCACCCTCTTCCCCGCTCTTCCACCGCTTCCCCAGCCGGTGATCCACTCCCAGGTGATCGAGAATGCGCGCGACGACGAAATCCACCATGTCGTCGATGGACTGCGGGCGATGGTAAAAGCCGGGCGCAGCGGGCATGATGGTGGCCCCGGCGCGCGTCAGCCGCGTCATGTTCTCCAGGTGGATCAGCGACAGCGGCGTCTCGCGGGGGACCAGGATGAGCGGCCGCCGCTCCTTGAGCGCCACGTCCGCCGCCCGCTCCACCAGGTTGCGCGAGGTGCCGGCCGCGATGGACGCCAGCGTCCCCATGGAGCACGGGCATACCACCATCCCCGCGGACGGCGCGGAGCCGGAGGCGGGCGTGGCGCCGCGGTCCAGCGAGTCGTACAGCTCCAGCCGCGACCAGTCGCCGGTGGCGGCGCGCAGGGCGTCGATTCCGTCGATCGCCGTCTCCTCCGCCAGCAGCCGCAGCCCGTAGCCGCTCACGATCAGCCGCACGGGCGTGCCGCTGTCGTTCAGCGCGCGCAGCAGGCGCACCGCGTACGGCGCCCCCGACGCCCCCGTGATGCCGAACGTGACCGGCGCGCCGGGCGAAACTCTCACGCGAGGAGCCTTTCCCCCAGCACGATCACGAAGAAGACGACGGAGATGATGCCGTTGAGCGTAAAGAACGCCGCGTCGATCTTCGACAGGTCGTCCGCCTTTACCAGGCTCTGCTCGTAGACCAGCATCCCCGCGATGATCCCCGCGCCCACGAAGTACGCCGGCCCCAGCTCCGGCAGCAGCGCCCCCAGCGCGATGAACTGCGCGGCGGAAAGAAAGTGCAGCACCCGCGAGAACGCCAGCGCCCTCCGCGCCCCCAGCGCCGCGGGAATGGAGTGCAGCCCCTCGCCGCGGTCGAATTCGATGTCCTGCAGCGAGTACAGGATGTCGAACCCCGCCACCCAGCACAGCACCCCGCCCGCCAGCACCAGCAGCGCCTGCCACGGCCGGCTCCACTCCCCCGCGATGGCCAGGTACGCCCCCACCGGCGCGATGGCCAGCGCGAAGCCCAGCACCAGGTGCGCGTAGCGGGTAAAGCGCTTGGTGTACGAGTAGAACAGGATCCACCCCAGCGCGAACGGCGCCAGGTACAGGCACAGCCGGTTCAGCAGCGCCGCGCAGGCGAAGAAGACGACGGCGGCGATGACGACGGACGCCGTCGCTTCGCCCACCGTCAGCTTGCCCGCGGGGATCTCGCGCATCTGCGTGCGCGGGTTCCTTGCGTCGATCCGCCGGTCCACGATGCGGTTGAACCCCATCGCCGCGAAGCGGGCGGCGGTGAACGCCACCAGGATCAGCAGGATGTCGAGCGCCTGCACCGGGTAGCGGTACGAGGCCAGCGTGGCGCCCACCAGCGCGAACGGCATGGCGAACACCGTGTGCGGCAGCTTTACCAGGTTGGCGTAGTCCGCCAGCCTGCCCCGCCCCGCGATGTGCTGCCCTTCCAGTCTATGCGTCGTCACTTCGACTTTTCTTCCAGTCACCAGTTCCCGATGAATCAGGCGGCCGGGTAGATCACGCGCGCCGATCCGAGTATCGCCTTTTGGCTGAAGGGGTTTCGGCCTTCCTGAATCCCCCGCTTGCTTGCCACGTCCACACGGCGTCCGAAGATCGCTTCCAGGTCATCCTGGATCTCAGCATAATCGAACAGCGAGACTCCCGCGTCCGGCGCGAACGTCAACAGCACGTCCACGTCGCTGTCCGGCCGGAAATCGTCGCGCAGCACGGACCCGAACAGCGCCAGCTCGTCCACCTTCCACTTGCTGCAGAACTCCGCGATCTGCTCGCGGGGCGGATTCAGCCGGGGCGCCGCACCCTGGCCGCCGGCGTCGGGCTCAACGTCGGACGGCAGCGGAGGGATCAGAGGCTCAATCGCACGAAGCACGACCGGGACCGTCTCCTG
>DASQBH010001519.1:0-3499 GCA_035635315.1 Longimicrobium sp. | reverse complement strand
GGCATCGCGTCGGCGCAGGCTACGCTGGCCTGGGACAAGACGTTCCCGCAGAGCAACCGGGTGGACCACCAGAAGGTGTCGTTCTACAACCGGCTCGGCATCCAGCTGGTCGCCGACCTGTACATCCCCAGAAACGTGGACCGCGCGCGCCAGTACCCCGCGATCATCGTGGGGCACCCGTACGGCGGGGTGAAGGAGCAGACGTCCGGCCTCTACGCGCAGACGATGGCGGAGCGCGGCTTCATCACGCTGGCGTTCGATGCCTCGTACAACGGGGAGAGCGGCGGCCAGCCGCACTTCATCGCTTCGCACGAGGCGTTCGTGGAGGATTTCAGCGCGGCCGTGGACTACCTGGGGACGGACGCGCGGGTGGACCGCGAACGCATCGGCGTCATCGGCGTGTGCGGGAGCGGCGGATTCTCGCTGGCGGCCGCGCAGATCGATCCGCGGATCAAGGCCGTGGCCACGGTCAGTATGTACGACATCGGCCAGGCGTCGCGGCAGGGCCTGGCCGAGACGCTGGACGCGGGCGCGCTCCGGCAGCGTCTGCAGACCATGGCGGCGCAGCGCTGGGCCGAGGTGGACGGCGCCGAGCGGGCGATGGCCATCGGCACTCCCCAGGTGATCACCGAGCGCTCGACGGAGATCGACCGGGAGTTCTACGACTACTATCGCACGCCACGTGGGCACCACCCGCGCTCCACGACGGCCATGTCGGTCACGAGCGCCGCCCCGATGTCGCTGTTCTCGGCGTTCGAGAACCTCGGCTGGATCTCGCCGCGCCCGGTGCTGTTCATCACCGGAGACCGTTCGCATTCGCGGATCTTCAGCGAGCATGCGTACCAGCGGGCGTCGGAGCCGAGGGAGCTGTACGTGGTTCCCGGCGCCGGCCACGTGGACCTGTACGACCGCGTGGACCTGATCCCGTGGGACAAGCTCACGGCGTTCTTCACGGAGCATCTGCGCTGAGCAGACACGTGCACGGCTGATACGGCGGATTCACGCACCCCGATGGACCGGGGCTCACGACGGAAGAAAGACCTGACATGCAGACCATGAAGCTCATCACCGCGGCGCTCGCCTCGCTGTCGCTGCTGGCGGCCGCACCAGGGCAGGGGACGGAGACGCAGGAGACCACGGAGCCGGCCCGTCCGGCGGCCGCGGTGCAGGACACGCAGCGCATCGCCGTCATCCGCAACGGCGCGCGGCCGTCCACGCCCGGACCGGCGGAGAACTTCACGGGCTCGGTGCGCATCGATCCGGCGTTCGACGCGACGGGTCCCCGGCGGGCCGCGGGCGCCACCGTCACCTTTGAGCCGGGCGCCCGGACCGCATGGCACACGCACCCGCGCGGCCAGACGCTCGTCGTCACGGCGGGCGTGGGCCGGGTGCGGCAGTGGGGCCAGCCGGCGCGGGAGATCCGCCCCGGCGACGTCGTCACCATCCCGGCGGGCGCAAAGCACTGGCACGGTGCCGCGCCCACGACGGCGATGAGCCACCTGGCCATCCAGGAGGCGCGGGACGGGCAGGTGGTCCAGTGGATGGAGAAGGTGAGCGACGAGCAGTACCGCGGCGGAGCGGCGGAGCGCTGAGGCGTCCGCCCGCGCTCCCGGCGGAGGTGCGGCATCCCGGATCGGATGCCGCACCTGAAGATCTGGCGCTTGCGTGAATCCGGAAGTTATCGTCCGGGACCATCCCTGTTCCGGTCCGGCCGGGATACGGGCATCGCCATCCCGCCGCCCCGCATCCGGCGCTCTCCGACCACCACCCATCCGGCGCCGATTTCATCCAGTCCCCTTCCACACCGTTAATGCGCAGAGGAGAATCCATGCAACGTTCCCAGCCCCTCCAACGCCTGGCCGTACTCCTGGCCGTGGCCGCCCTCGCCGCCGGCCCGGGCCGCGCGGCCGCCCAACCCACGCGCCCGGTGGCCATTCCACAGGCGACCGTGCAGGTGAGCCAGGCGTGCACGGCCACCCCCGGCGAGCTGCCGGAGATCCGCTCCAGCGGGGGCGTGCTGCGCGGGTCGCTGACGATGGCGCCGGACACGTACCGGCTGGGCGGCCGCCGCGTGGTGAGCAACGTGTACAACGGCAACTACAACGCACCGACGCTCCGCGTGGACCTGGGCGAGCGGGTGGAGCTGACCATCCACAACCGGATGCGGCCCGTCGGCGGGCTGGACGAGAACCAGGTCGACACCACCAACCAGCACTACCATGGGATGGTCGTCACCCCCGTTCCTCTGGAGGGCGACAACGTGACGCACGTCGCCATCGGGCAGGGCCGCTTCAACGTAAACCGGTATCCGCTGCTTCCGCGCGAGATGAAAGTTCAGTCGGAGGGGCTGATGTGGTACCATCCGCACCCGCACGGCAAGACCCTGCCGCAGGTCGCGGGGGGCCTTGCCGGGGCAATGGTGGTGGGCAACCTGCTCGACCACTTTCCCGACTACCGGGGCGCCACGGAACGCATCCTGGTGATCAAGGGCTCCGACGGCGGCTTTACGCCCACGCTCAACATCAACGGGGTGGAGTGCCCGCGGCTGACCCTGAGCGCGTCCGGCAACGAGCTCTGGCGCATCCTGAACGCCACGGGCAACGTCTTTCTGAACCTCGTGCTGCGGGGCTACACCTTCACGGTGCTGGCGTTCGACGGCAACCCCATCACGCCGCCGATCCAGCAGGACTCCCTCTTCATCCCGCCCGGCGGACGGGCGGAAGTGATCGTGCGGGGCGGCATGGGCCCATGGGCCACCACCCTGGTGGTGGCACCCTTCCTGGGGACACTGCAGGACGACACCGTCAAGATTGCCGACGTGCGCGTGGTGGGGCTCTCGGACGATACCCATGAGGAGGTGCAGGCGCAGGCCCTGGCGGCGCGGTCGCGCACCAATGCCGCGCTGGCGGACTCCATCCTGCGCCTTGCCACGGCCACCGACGTAGACCGCTTTTCCCTGCGCTTTTCCTTCGACTCCGCAGACACGCTGCTGCTCCTCAACGACTCTGTCTACCGCCCCGGCCGGCTGGACCACGCGGTGCAGGTGGGACGGGTGCAGGAGTGGACGCTCATCAACGAGACCGACTTCCACCACACGTTCCACATCCACCAGACGGACTTTCTGATCACCTCCATCAACGGCAGGGCCGTCGAAGCGAATTCCGTGTTCTTCGACAACGTGACCCTGGGTGTGCACAAGGACGCCAGCGGCAAGGTGGTTGGCGACACGATGACGGTGCGATTCACGTTCAATCCGGTCGCGGCCGGTCCGTTCGTGTACCACTGCCACGTGCTGTTCCACGAGGACCGCGGGATGATGCAGAACATCTGCGTGTACCCGCAGAACGCGGACGAATCGTACTGCGCACAATGGTTCCCGGGCTCGGGAGGCCACGTGCACTGATACCATTTCTCTCGATTCGTCGTGCACTCATGCCGAATCCGGGCGAACACCAGTTGCACATCAGAACTGCATTTCTCACACGGAGTCAACGGGGTC
>DASQBH010001518.1:0-5322 GCA_035635315.1 Longimicrobium sp. | reverse complement strand
CAGCCGGTCCGCCTGGGCGGCCTCGCGGTTCAGCACGAAGCGCAGGCAGGCGCCCACCATCTCGCTGGTCCGCCGCTCCTGCTCCGGGCGCCCCAGCAGCCCGCCGGCCGCCAGGTTCACCAGCGGCTCCTCGTCCGCGTCCTCCCAGAAGCGGTTGAAGCGGTTGTGCGTGGCGCCGTGCCAGAACAGGAAGGAGCGGTGCGCCGACGAGCGGTCGTAGTGGCGGAACGCCTCGCCGGTCTCGGAAAGGCGGACGTCCTGCAGCCCGGAGACGTCGCCGTCGCGCGAGCCGTAGATGAGCAGGTGGAACGCGTCCAGCGACGCCGGCACCGTCATGGGCGCGGTGACCACGTCCGTCCGCCCGCCGGCGACGCCCGCCGGTGCCCTGCCCCGCAGCAGCCCGGTGAGGTCCGTGGGCGCCAGCTGCACCACCGCGCGGACGTTGACGGAGCGCTGCTTGTGCGCGGCGCGCACCACGGCGTCGCCGCCGCGCGAGTGCCCCACGAAGGCCACGCGGTCGAAGTCGACGCGGCGGTAAAAGCGTGACGAGGAGAGGGCGTTCAGCCGCCGCATCTCCGCCACGGCCTTGAGGACCAGGTCCGCGCGCGTCTCCACCAGCGAGTCCAGGTAGTTCGCCGGATTGGTGCTCACGCTCACGGAGATCATTCCGTGCGCGGCCAGCTCCTCCTGCAGGTACGGCACGCTGGCAGGCCCCGTGGTCACTCCCGGCGGACGGCCGCGGGTGACGGCGCTGTAGCCGTGGTGGCTCAGGATCTCCGCGCCGAAGGTGGCGGTGTGGAACAGGCGCAGGGGGAGCATGCCGCCTGGCCCCATGGCGCCGGTGGGGGGATCCGGGGTCCCCGTCGGCGTGGTGGTGCAGACGCCGTGGTTGCCCATCACCACCACCACCAGCGGGTACTTCTCTCGCCCGGGCGGGAGGCGGTCCGCGTCCGCAGGATCGGCCGGATAGCAGATGACCAGGTCCAGCGCCACCTGCAGGCGCCCGCCCGTCCCCGTCTGCCAGAGCATGGGAACGGCGGACAGGGAGGTGATGAGGTCCGCGTGCGAGATGGCGAACTCGTTGACGCCGTCGTCGCCCAGCGGCATGAGCTGGCCGTGCGCGGTGACGTGGGCCAGCGTGTCGCAGCGGGTGCGCCGCATCACGATGCCGCTGCTGTCGGCGTTGTCGATCCACTCCTCGTAGGTCAGCGGCATGTCCACGAAGCGGCGCGCCGAGACCACGCGCCCCACGCTGTGGACCACGGGGCCGGACGTTTCCTGCATCTCGCCGAACGCCCCGGCTTCCGCTGCCTCCAGCTCCTCCAGGAAGGGAAGGTGGACGTCCTCCTCCTCGCTCGCCTCCGTTCCCGTGGCCGGGGTGGCGGACGTCCGGGCGGGGATGGCGTAGTCGCGGATCACGGCCAGGCGCGTGGGGCCGGCGGCGTGCCACCACCACCAGCTGATGGCGCCCTCCGTGACCGGCGTGTGCTGCAGCAGCTGCCGCATCTGCTCCGCGCTCTTGTTGTACGCGTTGGAGATGGGCATCAGCGCGCGGAAGCCGTACGCGCGCCACTCGCGGTCGCAGCGGGGGGCGAAGGTGGCCAGGTCCGCGGTGTTCTCGGCGTCGTAGATCTGCGGAAGGCTGAAGTCGGCGCCGGTGAACTGCTCCCACGGAAAGCGCCGGTGGAACCAGGGCGCGCCGTACGAGGTGAAGCCCACGCTCAGCCCGGCGTCGTGCGCGGCGGGGAGGAGCGCGGCCATGAGCACGCGGGCCTGCTCGCGGCGCTCCGCCTGGCGGGCGGCGTTGCCGGCGGGCCACTTCCACGCCGCCTCCACGTCGATGATCACCCCCTGCGCGCCCACCTCCGTCGCCGCGGTCACCAGGGCGGGGACGAACGCCTCGTGCCCGCCGGGGCGGGGCCATCCCCAGAGCCAGAAGCCGGGCGCGGGGTCCGTCAGCTCCCCGCGCAACGCGGTGAAGTACCGCTCCAGGATGCGCCGCGGGTTGCGCCGCTCGCCCCCGATCTCCAGCACGTGCACCGCCAGCCAGGCGATGTGGTTCGCCCGCATCCGCGCGGCCATCTGCGCGGGGGTGCCGGCGCCCTCCAGGTTCCCCGTCCACAGCCCCTTGCCCGCGGGGAGCCGCCACGTCGGCGCGGCCTGCTCCACGTCCTCCCCCGCCCCCTCGCTCTCGAAGATCGAGCCGCCGCGGGTGGGGCGCAGGACCAGGGTGTCTGGGGGGAGCCAGCCGCCCGGCTCCAGCAGCCGCCGGGCGAAGCGGTCGCGCAGGGCGTGCGGGTGCACGCCGGCTTCCACCACGCGGACGTATCCGCCGGGACGCCGCCCTTCCACCCGCCACCCCTGCGCCAGGGCGCGGTCCAGGGGCTCGTCGCCCGGCGCGGCGATGATGGCCACGTGGCCCAGGCCGCCCTCGCCCAGGGCGCGGCGGACCAGGATGTCGCCGGGGCGCAGCGGCACGGACAGCGGCTGGCCGGGCGGCGCGACCAGCCGGAACCAGCGCTCCAGCCGGAGCCGCGCCGCCTGGTGCCGCGGGTAGGCGAACGCGTCGAACAGCGCGCCCGGCCCGGGCAGGGACTCCATCGCCTGCGCCGCTTCGCCCTCGCCCGCCGCGATCTCCAGCAGCGTGGCGGATTCGCCGTGAGAGACGGCCTCGTCCGCCCGCTCCACCAGGGCTTCGCCGTCGTATCGGTCGCTCATCGCTTCTCCCCTTCAACGCGTGAAGCCGCGGAGCCTGCCTGCCTTTCGATCGTCCCCACCCGCCCGGGGGTGTTGCCAGGCCCCGATCCCGCGAACCCGGTCATCCTGAGGGGGCCGCCGCGCAAGTCCTTGCCGTTGCAGGATCTGTGGCGGCGACCGAAGGACCTTGCCGGCACAACCGTGGGGCCGGATCACTTCCAGGAACTTGCCCCCTCGAAGGCGGAGAGAAGGTCCTTCCGTCGTGCGCAGGCGGTTGTATGCATTCAGATCCGGTGTGGCGCTCCCTCGGGATGACTGACCCTTTGCGTTTCAACGGGCAAAGAGGGTTGCAACACCTCGCCCGCTCAGGGGGACGTGGGACTGAGCAGGCCGAAGATCCGCCCCGCCGGGCGGATGGTTGCCCGCGAGGGCGTCCGGGCGCGCGGCCCGTGCGTCAGGGAGATGGCGCGCGGGGGGCATGCGTCATCAGGCGACCGCCGCCCCCGGGGTGGCGAGTGCGGCCAGGCTGGCGGGGAGCGCCGCGCCCTGCACGGCCAGCCGCTGCCGCTCGGCCGCCAGCTTCTGCCCCAGCGCCGGGTCGCCGCTGCCGGCCAGCACCTGCGCCACCGCCTGCTGGTAGACCGGCTGCGACGTCCGCGCGGCGAAGCGGATCAGCGCCTCGTTCGCCGCCGGGGTCTTGTGCCGGTCGAGGTACTGCAGCGTCAGCCGAACCCGCCAGTCGTCCGGCTCCGACTCCTTGACGAGCCGCAGCGCCAGGAACTCCGCCAGCCTCCCGCCGAAGCGGGCGGTGAGGGTCTCGGCCACCCCGTGAACCGGCGGCGTGCGGGCGACCGTGTTCGTGAACTTCCTGGCCAGCGCGGCCAGGTAGCGGCCGGCCTGCTCGAAGTCGCTCCCCGCGGTCTCGATCGACTCCAGGACCACGCGCGCCGTCAGCCGCCGCATGGGATCGGGGTCGTCCAGGTGCTCGCGGAGCGTCGGCGCCGCCTCGGCGCCCGCCCCCCGCAGGCGCTCCTCCGCCCGCAGGTACGCCTCGTCCTCGCTGACCACCGCCCGCTGGAATACGGCTTCCGCCTCGCCGGGCTCTCCTCCGTTCATGCTGCCTCCTTTCGCGGACCCCGCCCCCGGGTTCCTAGGGTTGGAACTCCCACCACCGGGCCTGCCGCCTGGCGCGGAGCGTGTTGGTGCCGCAGTGGATTTCGCCCAGGCGCACGTGGTACTCGTACCAGCAGTCCAGGAACGTGACCCGCAGCCCGAGCGGCCTCAGCTTGCCGACCACATCCTCCTCGAACCTGTCCCTGCCCTGCACCACCGGACCGAAGGGCTTGGGGATGATGCAGTGCCGGTTGAGGACCAGCATGTTCACCATCCCGGGGACCAGGGCGTCGGCTACGGACGGGGTGGCCGGGTTGGGCATGAACACGGCCGGGATGTCGATGATGTCCGCCTCCACCAGCCCGATTTCGTCGACGAACCGGGCGCGGATGCCGTCCATGTCGCGCTGGCGGTCGTCATTGAAGTCACGCAGCGTTCCCGACGCGCACACGCCGAACTGGCTGCACCAGAGGCCCGCCTCGGGGTGGATGTCAGCCCCGGCGGCCAGCAGCGCGGTGACCGTCGTCTCCGCGCTGACCCGTCCCTGGTAGGCCTCCGTGGTGGGGTCGAAGACCGGGAACTCGCGCCCGGTCAGCACCTTCGCCGTACCGTGCGAAGCAGCCAGCCCGTCCAGGATCTGGTAGGCCCGGCGCGGGCTGGCCAGGAGCAGCTTGAAGCCCTTCCCGCCCGGCGCCGGAACGAAGCTGATCACCTCGTCGACGTGCCCCACCGCGAGCCAGGAGGTATCCACCTCGAAGGGCGCCTGCACCACCTGCCCATGCAGGAAGGCCCGGAAGTCGGCGTCGAAGGTGTCGATCCCCCGCCCGGGGCCGTAGTAGATCCGCCCGAACGGGTAGCGCGTCCCGGCCCGGGAGGTGGCCGGCGGCGTCGCCTCCAGGTTGCCGTGGGAGTCGAAGGTGTTCCAGGAGACGGTGGAGCCGACGTGGTTCAGGCCCAGGTCGGCGTCGAGCAGGCTGGGCCCCACCGGGGAGAGGGCCCGCGTCTGGGCGGAAGGCGTGACCACGCGGATCCCCTTCCCGGGCAGGTTGGAGAAGCCGAACTCCATGATGTCCTGCATCCAGTCGTCCCCGTGGGCGATCGGCACCTCCACCAGCCGGCACCCCGCCGCCCGCACCAGCGGCTTCAGCGCGGCGCGGAAGGTGGCGTTGCGGGGGTGCTCGGCCACGAACACCTTCTCGGCCGCGTCCAGGTGGCTGGGCATCATCCAGGGAGCCACCCGCACCATGGCGGTCTGCTCGGTTACGGCGCCGCCCGGGTCGGTGACGCGCAGCTTGATCTCCACCTCGCCGCCGAACCCGCTGCCGGCGTAGCGGACCCCCTCCATTCCCAGCTCGAACCGGCGCGGCGCCAGGCTGGCGAAGGTATGGCTGGCGCCGGTGGCGGGACCGATGATCTCCGCCGCCCCGGCGGTGCGCGCCGCGAAGATGCGGATGTGGCTGCGGTCGCTGACCAGCAGCTCCACCCGCGTCCCGGCCGCCGGCGCCGCCGACC
>DASQBH010001517.1:0-2211 GCA_035635315.1 Longimicrobium sp. | reverse complement strand
GATCAGGTACGCCAGGTTCCCCGGCGCGGCACGGCCCTGGACCTTCTCCGCGCACTCCGCCGCGGTCTCCGCCCGCGCCTCCGCCTGGACCACCACCTGTACGCCGGGCTGGACGGCCAGGAGGCCGCGTAGCTTCTCCTGCGTGAGCAGCACCGCGGTGGCGGAGTCGGCCAGCATGAACGCCAGCCGCTCGGCCGGGTAGGCGGGGTCCAGCGGCACGTAGGCGCCGCCGGCCTTGAGGACAGCCAGGATGCCGACCACCATCTCCAGGCTCCGCTCCAGGCAGATCCCCACCCGCACCTCCGGGCCCACCCCGCGGCCGCGCAGGTGGTGGGCGAGCTGGTTGGCACGCGCGTTCAGCTCCGCGTACGTGAGCGACGCGTCCTCGAAGACGGCAGCGACAGCGCCCGGCGTGCGCGCCGCCTGCGCCTCGAACAGCTCGTGGATGCACCGGTCCGCCGGGTACTCCGCGTTCGTGCGGTTCCACGCCTCCACTACCAGCGCGCGCTCCGCCTCGTCGAGCAGTTCCAGCCGCGAGAGCCGCACGTCCGCGTCCGCGGCGACCTGCTCCAGCACCCGCTCCAGGTGGCCGATCAGCCTCCGGACGGTGGAGCAGTCGAAAAGGTCGGTGCTGTACTCCAGCGCGCCGCCGACGCCGCCGTCGTGCGGGACGGCGGTGAGCCCCAGGTCGAACCGGGTGGTCTCCAGCTCCGCGGCCACCCCCTCCATCCGCAGCCCCGCGAGGCCGGAGCCGGAGCCGTCGGCGTTCTGGAGGGTGAACATCACCTGGAAGAGTGGCGAGTGGCTCAGGCTGCGCTCGGGCTGCAGCTCGGCCACCAGCCGCTCGAACGGCACCTCCTGGTGCTCGTACGCGCCCAGCGTCCCCTCGCGCACACGCCCCAGCAGCTGGCGGAAGGTGGGGTCTCCACAGAGGTCGGTGCGCAGCACGAGCGTGTTGGCGAAGAAGCCGATCAGCTCCTCCACCTCCTTCCTCGTCCGCCCCGCGATCGGACTGCCGACGACGACGTCCTCGCTCCCGCTGTACTTCGACAGCAGCAGCTGAAAGGCGCCCAGCATCACCATGTACAGCGTGGCGCCCTCGCCGCGGCCCAGCGCCTGGAGACGGTCGAGCAGCGCGCGCGGCAGGTCGAACCTCTCCCGCGCGCCGCGGGGCGACTGCACCGGCGGCCGGGGCCGGTCCGTCGGCAGCTCCAGCAGCGCCGGCGCGCCCGCCAGCCGCTCCTTCCAGTACGAGAGCTGCCGATCCAGAACCTCGCCCCGCAGCTGCTCGCGCTGCCACACGGCGAAATCAGCGTACTGCACCGGCAGCGGCGGAAGCGGATCTCCCTCTCCGCGCGCGAAGGCGGCGTACAGCGCGCCCAGCTCGCGGAAGAGCACGCCCATCGACCACCCGTCACTGACGATGTGGTGGATGCACAGCAGCAGGACGTGCTCCTCGTCCGCCACCCGCAGCAGGCTCGCGCGGACGAGCGGGCCCTCGGCGAGGTCGAACGGACGCGCCGCATCCTCCCGCGCGCGCCGCCGCACCATGGCCTGCGCCGCCACCGCGTCCAGCGCCGACAGGTCCTCCACCGGCAGCGCGAAGCCGGCGAAGGGCGCGATCACCTGCACCGCGCCTCCGTCCACCTCACGGAAGACGGTCCGCAGCGACTCGTGGCGGCGGACGATCTCACCCAGGCTCCGCTCCAGCGCCGCGGCGTCCAGCGCGCCGCCCAGGCGCAGCGCGGCGGAGACGTTGTACTGCGCGCTCCCGCCCTCCAGCCGGTCCAGGAACCAGAGGCGCTCCTGCGCGAACGAGAGCGGGAGGGGACGATCACGATCGACAGGCACCACCGGCGGCAGCACCGGCAGCCCCGCGCGGCGCATCTCCTCCACGCGCACGGCGAGTTCCGCCACCGTGGGCCCCTCGAACACCGC
Source organism: Longimicrobium sp. (assembly GCA_035635315.1). GTDB lineage: Bacteria > Gemmatimonadota > Gemmatimonadetes > Longimicrobiales > Longimicrobiaceae > Longimicrobium. The sequence goes on along the minus strand of DASQBH010001517.1, from coordinate 273 downwards.
ACGGAGCGGAAGCACGACACCCAGCGCGTTCTGCACCCGCGCCAGGAGCCGCGTCGCCAGCAGCGAGTGCCCGCCCAGCGCGAAGAAGTCGTCGTCCACGCCCACGGATTCCAGCCGCAGGACCTCGGCCCAGAGCTGCGCCAGGATCTCCTCCGTCGGCGTGCGCGGCGCGGCGGGACGCGAGTCCGCCGCCACGGATTCGGGCTCCGGCAGCGCGCGGCGGTCCAGCTTGCCGTTCGCCGTCAGCGGAAGCCGGTCCAGCCGCACGTAGGC
>DASQBH010001516.1:0-3574 GCA_035635315.1 Longimicrobium sp. | reverse complement strand
CTCAGAGAAACGCGCCGGGGCAGAAGCAGCATCCTTCCCTGCAGCTTGCGTTGGCCACGTCGCCGCCGGCCGCCGCGCAGGCGTCCTGGCACTTTGCCAGGTTGCCGCAGGTGCCGATGGCCGTCAGCGGGCACGGCCGCGCCTCGGCCAGCGCCGACGAGGCGCCGAAGCCCAGCGCGGCCACTACCGCCAGTCCCAGCAGCGGTGTGCGTGTACGGCGATACAGGGTACGCATGGCATCCCTCCCGTGCAGGTTAGAAAGGTGACGCTGGATCAGAACCAGATGCAGTAGCAGCATCCGCTGCTGCACTGCCCGGTGCCGGCGCCGACGGTGCCCTTGCAGTACTTGGCGCAGGCGGTGGTGGTGGTGCACGAGCCGTTTGCGAACGGGTCACCGCAGGCGGCCGTCGGGCTTACCTCCGCCCGCAGCGAGGCCGCCCCGAACACCAGCGCCGCGCCCACGCCGGCGCTGAAGAACATGCTGCGAACCTTCGTGATCGATTTCGACATCCGGTCTCCAGGATCAGGGACGAAAAAACCGCGGCCGGTGGGCCGCGGCGGGGGCGTGACTACAGCTTCTGGCAGGTGCAGCAGCTCGTCTGGAAGTCACACACGGGGATCAGGCCGTTGGACAGGCGGTTGCAGATCTTGCGGCAATCGCTGGTGGAGTGGCAGGTGCCCACCGAGTTGGGATCCGTACACGGATGAACCGGCGCCGCAAGCGCCGTCCGGCCCCCGAACACCAGCGCCAGCGCAACGGCGGCCGTGTACGCGCCGCGGCGCGTGCGTGTAAGCAGGCTCTTCATCGCTCCACCTCCTCCAGCCGAAGGGGACCCCATGCATCCTGGAGTTCGGATGCACTCGATTCCCGCCGCAATTATCAAGCCTCGGCATGGCTAGAACCCCGCCTGTCGACATCGCTGAAAGCGGATGCGCTGGTGAGTTCGTCGTGCGGCACGAGAAAACTCTGTTGACTCTGCTAACTCTGTGTGAGGCCCATTCTTTGGAGGGTTCGGCAGCAGGCCGGCCATTCGCGCTTCCGTGGGGTGACGAGCACCTGACGGGATGGCAGGGCGAGGGCGGTATGGAACTTGTCTTTCCCTCTGTCAGCAACGTCCGGCGGCGCACGCGAAGAGGATCGTCATCCCGCGGGAATGGCGCCGCTGCTGGCGAATGGGTAACGCACTGAATTTCTTTGATTTAGAGGAGCGATGATCAACTTCGACCGACTTACCGTCAAATCGGCAGAAGCCGTACAGGCGGCGGCCAGCGAAGCGCGAAAGGCCGGCAACCCCACCATTGAGGACCTGCACCTGCTCCTGGCGCTGCTGGAGCAGGAAGAGGGGATCGTCGTCCCCATCCTGCAGAAGGTGGGCGTCAACGTCACCCGCCTGCGGAGCGAGGTGGAGGGGGCACGGGCGCGGCTTCCCAAGCAGTCCGGCGGCGCCAACCCCACCATCAGCCGTGAGCTGAACGAGGTGCTGGACCGCGCCGAAAAGGAGGCGCGCGACCTCAAGGACGAGTACATCAGCACCGAGCATCTGCTGCTGGGGCTGGCGGAAAAGGGCTTCAGCGTCCGCGACCTGCTGCGCGCCCAGGGCGCCACCCGCGAGGCGCTGGTGCAGGCGCTGGAGCAGGTGCGCGGCAGCCACCGCGTCACGGACCAGAACCCGGAAGAGAAGTACCAGGCGCTGCAGCGCTTTTCGACGGACCTTACCGAGCGTGCCCGCCGCGGCAAGCTGGACCCGGTGATCGGCCGCGACGAGGAGATCCGCCGCGTGGTGCAGGTCCTTTCGCGCCGAACCAAGAACAACCCGGTGCTCATCGGCGAGCCGGGCGTGGGCAAGACGGCCATCGCCGAGGGGCTGGCGCAGCGCATCGTGAACGGCGACGTGCCCGAGGGGCTGCGCGACGAGAAGCTGGTGTCGCTGGACATCAGCGCCATGCTGGCCGGCGCCAAGTACCGCGGCGAGTTCGAGGAGCGCCTCAAGGCCGTGCTCAAGGAGCTTTCCGACTCCGAAGGCAAGTTCATCGTCTTTCTGGACGAGCTGCACACCATCGTGGGCGCGGGCAAGACGGAGGGGTCGCCGGATGCGGGCAACATGCTCAAGCCGGCGCTGGCCCGCGGCGACCTGCGGCTGGTGGGCGCCACCACGCTTGACGAGTACCGCCAGTACATCGAAAAAGACGCGGCGCTGGAGCGGCGCTTCCAGCCCGTGTTCGTCGGGGAGCCGAGCGTGGAGGACACCATCGGAATCCTGCGCGGGCTCAAGGAGCGCTACGAGGTGCACCACGGCGTGCGCATCACCGATCCCGCCATCGTGGCGGCGGCGACGCTCTCCAACCGCTACATCGGCGACCGCTTTCTTCCGGACAAGGCCATCGACCTGATCGACGAGGCCGCCAGCCGGCTGCGCATCGAGATCGACTCGCTGCCGCAGGAGATCGACGAGGTGGAGCGGCGCATCGTGCAGCTGGAGATCGAGCGGCAGGCGCTGGGGCGCGAGAGCGACGCCGAATCGCGCGAGCGGCTGCAGCGGCTGGAGCAGGAGCTGGCGGAGCTGCGCGAGAAGTCGTCGGGGATGAAGGCGCAGTGGCAGTCGGAAAAGGCCGTCATCCAGGAGCTGCGTGAGAAGAAGGAAAAGCTGGACGAGCTGAAGGTGGAGCTGGACCGCGCCAGCCGCACGGGCGACCTGAACCGCGCGGCGGAGCTGCAGTACGGCACCATCCCCCAGCTGCAGAAGGAGATCGAGGAAGACGACCGGCGGCTTCAGGAGCTGCAGAAGACGTCGCGCTTCCTCAAGGAAGAGGTTGACGTGGACGACATCGCCGAGGTGGTCAGCCGCTGGACGGGGATCCCGGTGAGCCGCATGGTGCAGAGCGAGCGGGCGCGCCTGGCCAAGCTGGACACGCACCTGAACGAGCGGGTCATCGGCCAGCCGGAGGCCACCAAGGCCGTCGCCGACGCCGTGCGCCGCAGCCGCGCGGGGATGCAGGACCCCAACCGGCCGATCGGCAGCTTCATCTTCCTGGGCCCCACGGGCGTGGGCAAGACGGAGACGGCGCGCGCGCTGGCCGAGTTCCTCTTCGACGACGAGGAGGCCATGGTGCGCATCGACATGTCGGAGTACATGGAGAAGCACGCCGTCAGCCGCTTGGTGGGCGCGCCCCCGGGGTACGTGGGCTACGAGGAGGGCGGCCAGCTTACCGAGGCGGTGCGTCGGCGCCCGTACAGCGTGGTGCTGTTCGACGAGATTGAAAAGGCGCACCCGGACGTGTTCAACATCCTGCTGCAGATCCTGGACGACGGGCGGGTGACGGACAGCCAGGGGCGGGTGGTGAACTTCCGCAACACGGTCATCATCATGACCAGCAACATCGGCAGCCCCATGATCCTGGAGCAGGCGGGGCGGCTGGCGGACCCCGCGACGGCGCATGAGGTGGAGAACGCGGTGCTGGGCGAGCTGCGGCGGCACTTTCGCCCGGAGTTCCTGAACCGCGTGGACGACGTGATCGTGTTCCGCCCGCTGGGCCGCGGCGAGCTGAAGACCATCGTGGACCTGCAGCTGCGGCG
>DASQBH010001515.1:0-2609 GCA_035635315.1 Longimicrobium sp. | reverse complement strand
CAGCCCCCGCACGTGGATGCGCGGCCGGGTGACCTCCAGCCACAGCGGCTCCAGCAGGGTGTACGCCCCCACCGCCCCGGCCGCGGCCGCTGCCGCGCCCACCCACTTTGCCACCGTGCTCGTTTTCGGCATGCGGCGGGGCAGAGCAAGGGGCAGACCAGCGGGCGGGAGTGGACAGGTCCGTGGCTGCGCCTGGGCTCGCTCAGGCAAGCACCACCGCAAAAGAAGTCAGGGGAGAGATTGGGGTGCTGCGGATGCTTCGGCGTCCGCCCCCTCCGCTCGCTCAGGCTCGCACCTCCCCCAAAAACCCTGGGGGAGGTTGGGTTGCCGCAGGTCTGGAGGTGGCTTCGAAACGCATTGAACTGCGTCCGCGGGGTGCCCCTCCCCCGGCCCCTCCCCGTTCGTTCCTCACGGAGAGGGGAGAACTTCGAACCCGTTCCCGAAGGTGCGTCGCACCTCCCTCCCCCACGCCGTTTGTGGGGGAGGGCCGGGGAGGGGGGCGCCCGCCACTCGCGCCAAACTCCCCCGGAACTCCCCGCGCCTACGGAAGCGGGGGAGGGTTCGATTCTACGGCAACTTCCGCCCCATCCGCCACTTCGGCGGGAAGCGAGGGGAGGTAGAAGGCGAAGGTGGCGCCCCAGCCGTCGCCGCGGGCCTGGTCGACGAAGACGGCGCCGCCGTGCGCATCGGCCGCGCGCTGCACCAGCGCCAGGCCCAGCCCCGTGCCCCCGGGCCGGCGGGTAAAGAACGGGTCGAAGATGTGCTCCGCGTTCTCCTCCGGCACGCCCGGTCCCGTGTCGGAGACGTGGATCCGCACCGCGCGCGCCGCGCCCAGCCGCGGCGCCATCAGGTCCGTATCCACCGCGTCCAGCCGCACCTCCACCCGCCCCCCCTGCCCCGCCCACTGCACCGCGTTGAGCGCCAGGTTCAGCACGGCGCGGTGCAGCAGGTCCTCGTCGCCGTGGACGGCGGCGTGCTCGGCGGCGGGGTCCACCGAGACGGTGACCTCCACGCCGCGGGCCTGGGGGTGCGCCATCACCACGTCAACCGCATGCCGCACCAGCCGGGCCAGGTCCAGCCGCTCGGCCGCGCGCAGCTTGGCGCGGGCAAAGTCGATGAACTCCGTCAGCAGGCGGCTGAGCCGGTCCGACTCGCGGACGACCAGGTTGCCCAGCACCACCCGGTCGTCGGCGTCGATCCCGTCGCCCGTAAGCTGCTCGGTGGCGCTGCGGATGGAGGCCAGCGGGTTCTTGATCTCGTGCGCCAGCGACGCGGACAGCTCCGCCACCGCCTCCAGCCGCTCGGCGCGGCCCTTGAGCTGGTCCATCCGCTTGCGCTCGGTGATGTCCTGGAAGATGGCCGTCACCGAGGGGCGGCCCTCGTCGCGCTGGATGAGGGTGGTGCTCACGCCGAACACCATCCCCCCCTCCGTCTCGTCCGTCTCGTAGCGGCGCACGGGGGTACGCGTCTCGGTGGACTGCGCGATCACGCGCCCCAGCCCCGGCGCCACGGAGTCCAGCTTGGCCAGGAACGGCCGCCCCAGCCAGTCGGAGGCGCGGATGCCCAGCAGGTCCGCGGCGGCGGGGTTGATGAAGGCCAGCCGCCCGGCCCCGTCCACCGTGATGAGCCCGGTGGCGATGCTGGCCAGCACGTCGTCGGTGTCCAGCCGCAGCAGGCGGAGCTCCGTCTCTACCTCGCCCAGCACGGCGCCCGTCTGCCGCAGCCGGTCGCCCAGGTACCCCGTGGCCAGCGCCACGGAGGTGAAGAGCACCATCTGCAGGATGGCGCTGGGGTTGACGGTGTGGGTGGTAAAGACGATGTCGGCGAAGAAGAGCAGGCTCACCAGCACCCCGATCAGCACGCCGCCCACGAACGGCAGCAGGATGGCGGCGGCGACGATCACCAGCATCCACAGCGGCACGAAGTCGCTCTCCGGCCCGCCGGTATAGTGCACCACCACGGCCACCAGCAGCACGTCGAACACCACCTGCCAGTACAGGTAGCCGCGCCCGGGCCGGTGGTCGGTGAGGTGCGTGTACCAGAACGAGCCGGCGGTGAACGCGGCCGCCAGCACCAGGATGAGCGAGGCGGCCAGGGTGATGTTGGCCTCGGCCTGCTTCCACACCAGCGCGGCGGCGGTAAAGATGGCGCCGGCCAGGCACAGGCGGCCCAGGTACACCCACGCCAGCACGCGCCGCGCCTCGGGCAGCCGGCCGGACGAGAACCGCTGCCTCATGCGCCGCCCCGCGCGCGCCTGCCGATGGTCGCCAATCGCATGAAGGGTCTGCGGATGCGCGTTGGGTGCCGACCCGGAATGTGGGAAGTACCCGGAAGTATCCTGATCATGGGATTGTGGACCGGCGGAGGCGCGCGGTCAAGGCGGGGGGGCGCTCCGGACGGTCCGGCGTACGCCCCCTCCGCTCGCTTAGGCTCGCACCTCCCCCAAAAACCCCTAGGGGAGGTTGAGTGTGGGAGCAGGGGCAGGGGCGCTTCGGACAGTCGTGTGCGGGATGGTGGGCCGCCCCCCTCCCCGGCCCTCCCCCGCAAACTGCGCGGGGGAGGGAGGGGCGACGCACCTTTGCGCAGTGGGATCGAAGTTCTCCCCCTCT
>DASQBH010001514.1:0-5469 GCA_035635315.1 Longimicrobium sp. | reverse complement strand
GAGCACCAGGTGGCCGGTGAGCGCCGCCTTGATGGCGATGGACCCCGTCTCCAGGTCGCGGATCTCGCCCACCATGATGATGTTGGGGTCCTGGCGCAGGAACGCCTTGAGCGCCGCCGCGAACGTCATCCCGATCTCGGTGCGCACCAGCACCTGGTTGATCCCGTGCAGGTTGTACTCGACGGGATCCTCCGCGGTCATGATGTTGACCTCGGGCGTGTTGATCTTGCTCAGCGCGCTGTACAGCGTGGTCGTCTTGCCCGAACCCGTGGGGCCGGTCACCAGCACCATCCCGTACGGGTTCATGATGGCGCGCATGAAGTCCTTCTCCGCCTTCTCCTCCATCCCGAACTTCTCGAGGTCGAGCGTAAGGTTGCTCTTGTCGAGGATTCGCAGAACGATCTTTTCGCCAAACAGGGTGGGGAGCGTCGACACACGGAAGTCGATCACCCGCCGGCCCAGGCGCAGCTTGATGCGCCCGTCCTGCGGCACCCGCCGCTCGGCGATGTTCAGGTCGCTCAGGATCTTGAAGCGCGAGATGAGCGCCGCCTTCATCTTGATGGGCGGCCGCATGATCTCGTGCAGCACGCCGTCGATGCGGTAGCGGACGCGGATGTCCTTTTCGTAGCACTCGAAGTGGATGTCCGACGCGCCCTTCTGCACCGCGTCGGTCAGGATGCCGTTGATCAGCTTGACCACCGGCGCCTCTTCCACCGCCGCCGTCAGCGCGCCGACCGACATCTCCTCTTCGGTGTCCTCGACGACCTCGACGTCCTCCGACTCGATCTGCTTGAGCAGGTCGTTGATGCGGTCGTCGGTCCCGCCCTCGTACTCCTTCTCGATGATCTTGCGCAGCGAGAAGTCGCCCGCGATCACCGGCTCGATGTCCAGGCGGGTGACGAACTTCAGGTCGTCCAGCACCCCCAGGTCCGTGGGGTTGGCCATCGCCACGGTGAGCGTGCGGCCCACCCGGCGCAGGGGGAGCACCTGGTGCTTGAGGGCGATCTCGCTGGGAAGGAGCTTGAGGATCTTGGGATCCAGCTTGACCCGCTCCAGGTCCACGGCGGGGATGCGGTGCTGGCGGGCGAGCGCGCGCACCAGGTCCTGCTCGCCCATGAAGCCGAGCTTGACCAGGCTGAAGCCCACGCGCGTTCCGTTGGAGCGCGCGTCGTCAAGCGCCTTGGAAAGCTGCTCGCGGGTGACCAGTCCTTCGTGGATCAGCTGTTCGCCAATCCGGTCTGCGGGGGCGGAAACGGCCATCTAGCCCTGTTTTTCGGGCGGGATTCCCGGCCGCGGAGGGATCCGCGCGCGGCCGGTGAGATTTCGGGGGATATCCTACTAGGTTCGCCGCAAGTGCATAGGGTGTCAAGGGGTAGCGCGCACTCGCGGCCGCAGCCGCTCCACCGTCGCGGGGCCGATCCCCGGCACCTTCTCCAGGTCGTCCACCGTGCCGAAGGGGCCGTTTGCCCCGCGCCACTCCACGATCCGCCGCGCCAGCGCCGGGCCTATGCCCGGCAGCGTGGCCAGTTCCTCCGCCGTGGCCCGGTTCACCTCCACCGGTCCGGACTGCGCGCCCGGGGAAGAAGCCGATCGTTTTCGAGAGCGATCCCAATCTGCTACGGAAGCAGCCGATTGGGAAGGGTCTCGTGTGGACGACAGGGCCCGTCCCGGTTGTTGCCCGCTATTCCCTGTTCCCTGTTCCCTGTTCCCTGCTGTTGAAGGCGCGGGCGCCAGCGCCAGGTGCGGCCCCGCGTCGCGCAGCAGCGCGGGGCCCACGCCGGGGACGGAGTCCAGGTCCGCCATCGTCCGGAACGCCCCGTGGCTCGCCCGCCAGTCGACGATGCGCTGCGCCAGGGCGGGACCGACCTTCGGCAGCCGGTCCAGCTCGTCCGCGCTCGCGGTGTTCGGATCGATGCGCTCCCCTGGCGCCAGCGGCGTGCTCCGGCGCTCCGCCCGCTCCACCGAGTCCGCCACCTGCGCGGCCAGGTGCGACGCGGACGCTTCCGCGGCGGGCGGGGCGGTCAGCGCGGGATCGGCCGGCTCCGTCCGCAGCGCGCGCGCCGCCGCGCCCCCCGCCAGCAGCAGCGCGGCCACGCCCAGCGCCAGCCGTTCCTGCGGCGTCGCGGCCATCAGCGCACCTCCGCCGCCGGGGCGTCGGCGTAGATCGCCGCCGCCAGCGTCCGCCCCACCAGGCCCAGCGTCTCCTTCGACAGGTAGAGCGGCAGGTCGTCCACGGCGTGCCAGCGCGCGTTCAGCGGCCCGTACTCCCGGTCCGCCACCACGACGACCGGGATCCCGGCGGCGGCCAGGACCGGCCCCTGGTTGGGCGCCGCGGCCGCCGTCTCCGCGACGAAGACGGAGTCGTAGCGCAGCCGCCGGGCCGCCTCCCACATCCGCCGCGCCGGCTCCGCCGCGGAGGCGGAGTCCATCGGGAATCTCGCCGTGGCGTCCGCCACCGCCTGCAGCACTACCGCGTAGCGCGGCCGGTACCCCGGCATCGACCGGATGAAGTGCCTTGTCCCCGTCATCTGCACCTCCCGCGAGTAGTCGTCCCCGTCCGTCAGCAGCAGGTCGATCCCCACGGGCGGGGGCTCCTGCCTGAACAGCTGCGCCATCTCCATCAGCACCGCCACCCCCGACGCGTTCAGGTTGGCGCCGGGGACGGGAAGCCGGCGGTCCAGCGGCTCCGGCGAGCCGTCCGCCCGGCGCCGCGTGTCCCAGTTGGCCACCAGCAGCACGCGGTCCGCCAGCCCGGGGCGAAAGCGCGCCACCACGTTCGTCATCCTCAGCGTCTTTCCGGCGGAGTCCCTGGCCGTGAACTCCTGCCGGATCACCGTGTCGGCGCGGAACTCCAGCTCCTCCGTCATCCACGCCAGCTGGCGCCGGTGCCCCGGGCTGTCCGCGTAGCGCGGGCCGAACGACAGCTGCCGCACCAGGTGCGACCACGCGCGGTCGGGGTTGAACTCCGGCGCGGGGGGCGGACGCTCGCCGCAGGCGCCCAGAAACAGCGCGCCGGCCAGCGCCGCGGAACGCACGGCGCCGCGGGTCGGTATCACGGGATCCAGACGTCGAGGGGGAGTTTGCGGACGGAGTGGACGGCAGAGGTTGTACCGCCCCGGCCCGCCGCGTATACTATGGATGGCCCCTCACCACCGGCAAGTCCCGATCGGCCCGGATGAAGATCCTGACGCGGTACCTGATGCGGGCGCACCTTGGCCCGTTTCTTTTTGCCTTCTTCGCCCTCACGGGGGTGATCCTCATCAACACCCTGGCGCGCCGCCTGGCCGACCTGGCCGGCAAGGGGCTGCCGCCGCGGGTGATCGCCGAGTTCTTCGTCCTGGCGCTCCCCGCCACCATCGCCCTCACCTTTCCCATGGCGGTGCTGGTGGCGGTGCTCTTCACCTTCTCCAACCTCACGGCCGAGAACGAGATCACCGCGCTCAAGGCCAGCGGGGTGGACCTGCGGCGCATGCTGGCCCCCCTGCTGGTGGCCGCCGGCATCATCACCGGGGGGATGATCGTCTTCAACGACCGCGTGCTCCCCGAGGCCAACCACCGCTGGAGCCAGCTGATCATCGACATCGGCCGCAAGACGCCGACGTTTCTGCTGGAGGAGCAGACCCTCAACCGCATCACCCCGCAGAGCGGCGGCAAGGTGTACTACCTGCGCGCGGGGCGCATCGAGCAGGGCACCAACCGCATGTGGGACGTGCAGATGTTCGACGTGAGCAACCCGTCCACCCTGCACACCGTCTACGCCGACAGCGGCCGCGCCTCGTTCAGCGGCAACGGCACCGACATGATCCTGCAGCTGTACGACGGCCACACCCGCGAGGTGAGCTCCGGCGAGCCGGGAACCTTTCGCCGCGTCTACTTTCAGAAGCAGATCTTCGGCGTGCCCGACGTGGGCAACCAGCTGCAGCGCAACGACCGCCCCGACGGCTACCGCGGCGACCGCGAGATGACCATCGGCATGCTGCAGGCGCAGATCGACACCCTGGCGCGGCAGCGGGAGGAAGAAACGAAGACGCTGCGGCAGAGCGCCCTGCAGGACCTGGAGTTCGCCCTTACCGGCAAGGACCCGCAGTCCGACGGCCCCGGCGCGCCCGGCGCGGCGGTGGACCAGCCGGCCATGGAGCCGGAGATGGCGGCCGCCATGGAGGCGGAGCGCCGCAACCTGCGCACGCGCACCCGCCGCACCGCCGACATGCTCACCAACCAGGGGCGGCAGGTGGGGCAGCTGGAGGAAAGCATCCGCAACTACCTGGTGGAGATCCACAAGAAGTACTCCATCGCCGTGGCCTCGCTGGTCTTCGTGATCGTGGGCGCGCCGCTGGCCCTGCGCTTCGGCGGCGGGGGGATCGGCATGGTGATCGCCACCAGCATGGCCGTGTTCTCGCTCTACTACGTGGGCCTCATCGGCGGCGAGTCGCTGGCCGGCCGTGGCATCGTGACCCCCGTGTTCGCCATGTGGATCATGAACGCGGTAATGCTGGTCCTCGGCCTCCTGGGCCTGGCGACCATGGGACGGGAGACGTCCACGGCGCGCTCCAGCGCCTGGGACCAGCTGCTGCAGGCGCTGCGCGACGCGTCGCCGCTGGCCCGGCTGCGGAGGGCGCGCCCGTCATGAAGCTGCTGGACCGCTACGTCACGCGGCAGTTCCTGGTCACCTTCTTCATGCTGGTGCTGGGGCTGCCGCTGCTGTTCATCATCGGCGACATCACCGACAACATCGACACCTACATGGACCGCGGGGTGCCGCTGCGCCGGCTGGGGCTGGCGTACGTGTACCAGTTCCCGCAGTTCATGGTCTACGCCTTTCCCATCGCCGCGCTGGTGGCGACGGTGTTCACCATCGGCGGGCTCACGCGGCACCAGGAGATCACGGCGGCCAAGGCGGGCGGCGTGAGCTTCTGGCGGCTGTTCATCCCCATCGGCCTTCTCTCCATCGTCCTGAGCGCCGGCGCCTTCGGGCTCAGCGAGGTGGTGCCCGCCAGCATGCGCAAGGCCGCCGCGCTGCGCGGCGAGGCCGTCTCCACCGCGTCCAACGGCCCCCGCATCAACTTCGTCTTCCAGACGGAGCGCGAGGGGGTTCTCTCCGCCCGCCGGCTGGACACCAGCACCGGCGAGCTGAGCGAGCTGGCGCTGGAGAAGAACGCGAGCGCGAAGCAGCCGGGGACGCACCTGATGGCCCGCCGCGCCGTCTGGCGGCAGAAGGGCGGCTGGCGGCTGGAGGACGGCTGGAAGCGCGAGCTGCGCGCGGACGGCACGGAGAAGGCGCAGAAGTTCGATACGCTCTCGGCGCCCGGGCTGGTGGAGACGCCCGAGGACCTGATGGCGGAGCCGCGCGAGCCCGAGCAGATGCGCTACGCGGAGATGACGCGCTTCATCGGCGCCATCGAGCGCTCCGGCGGCGACGCCGACCCCCTGCGCGTGGAGCAGGCGCAGAAGCTGGCCGTGCCCCTGGCG
>DASQBH010001513.1:0-2869 GCA_035635315.1 Longimicrobium sp. | reverse complement strand
CCACCCCGGCCTGCACGATGTGATGCGCGGGAGTAAGGGTCGCAAGCTGCTCCACTAACGGCAGGTAGGCGGCTTGGACGCTCTCCAACTCCGATGTTATGGCGTTCCACTGGCTCTGATACGTGCTGTCGTCTACTGCAGTCACGACCTGAGCCATGCCTTGCGAGAAGACGTTTTCCAGCGAGCTGATTGCCGCCACAACCGAGGACATGCCATCGTTGCCCGTCAGGATGTCGAAAACTTTCTTTGCGTCCTCAATGGCTCCCGCAAGGGTGCTGAACGACTTCGCAATCGAAACAATGTTGCTGAAAGCCGACATTGAATATGCCTTTGAGAGAGGTGAGAACGTCAGGACGAAGGTAACGAGACAGCGGGAACGTAGAACGATGCAGACCTTGATGTTGCCTGTAGGTTCTGACGCCAGAGGTATGGCGAACATACAGGTTTTCCGCGAACTCTGTCAATGAGGGAGTTTTCGTCAGACGCAGAGTGGGACTAGCCTCCATTCCCAGTTGGGGAAGCAACCTACGCGTTGAGCAACTCGCGAACGGGCTGATGCACCGCGCCAATCAACTGCAACATCTCGCCGTCCGGTTACTCGCGCTTGGGAGCAGATGAACGAGCTTGGCAAAGAGCCGCAGGGCGCATCTGATCGGAGGATGCGGATCATCCCGAAAAGGCGCTGGTGGCGTGGCGCGGCGCCCAGGACCTGGCGGCGCGGCTGGAGGTGCTGCTGGACCTGGGGCTGGGATACCTTACCCCAGAGTACGAGTGCAGTTATACACCGTTCATTGGAGAACCAGGCCGATACCGGTTTCAGTACCCGGCTGACGTGCAGAACAGATTTGCGCAGCGGCGCTATTGGGATTTGATGAACGACGTTCGCGGCAGACCATATCTCCCTCGTTTTGTGGTGGACCCAATTGTCAAGCTTCGCTATTAGTGAGTGACCGGGTGCGATCTCCCGATTGCGTGATTGCCATCACCAGAACCACCGGCGGGCAGAGCGGATGAAGGCTGGTGAGAGCGGTGGGACGCCGGGTGCGCCGGACGGCGCGCGGCAGCACGAGTCGTGCGGGTGCGGGGGGCGCGGGGAGCACAACCTGAAGAACGTGGACGTCGACATCCCCCGCGACGCGCTGGTGGTGTTCACGGGCGTATCGGGGTCGGGCAAGTCGTCGCTCGCGTTCGGCACGATGTACGCGGAGGCGCAGCGGCGCTACCTGGAGTCGGTGACCAGATGGGCTCCCTGCTTGCTGGTAATGGCGCACGGGTACTCCGTCTTGAAGGACACGGCCGATCGGGCACGACTCTGGCGCGCGCGGCGGAGCGCGGCACAGGGATCGGGGTGCGGATTCATCGCCATCTCCCGAGCCGCACCATCTCCATCATCAGCAAAATCTCTGGCGGGCGGGGCGGATGAAGGCAGGGAAGACGGCGGACGCGGCGGACGGCGCGCACGAGTTCGTGCGGGTGCGGGGGGCGCGGGAGCACAACCTCAAGAACGTGGACGTCGACATCCCCCGCGACGCGCTGGTGGTGTTCACCGGCGTGTCGGGATCGGGCAAGTCGTCGCTCGCGTTCGGTACGCTGTACGCCGAGGCGCAGCGGTGCTACCTGGAGTCGGTGGCACCGTACGCGCGGCGCCTCTTTCACCAGATGGGCATCCCCGACGTCGACGAGGTCGACGGCATCCCGCCCGCCGTCGCCCTGCAGCAGCAGCGGGGCACGCCCACCACGCGCTCGTCCGTGGGGAGCGTGACCACGCTCAGCAACCTGCTGCGGATGCTGTACTCGCGCGCCGGCGACTATCCGCCCGGTCAATCCATCATCTACGCCGAGGAATTCTCCCCCAACACCCCCGAGGGCGCCTGCCCCCGCTGCCACGGGCACGGCCGCATCTACGAGGTCACCGAGCGGTCGATGGTGCCGGACGACTCGCTGACCATCCGCGAGCGCGCCATCGCCGCGTGGCCGCAGGCGTGGGGCGGGCAGAACCAGCGCGACATCCTGGTCACCCTGGGCTACGACGTGGACCGCCCCTGGCGCGACCTGCCGCAGAAGGACCGCGACTGGATCCTGTTCACCGACGAGCAGCCCGTCGTCCCCGTCTACCCGGGCTACACGCCGGAGGAGACGCGGCGCGCGCTCAAGCGGAAGGAGGAGCCCAACTACATGGGCACCTTTAGCAGCGCGCGGCGGCACGTGCTGCACACCTTCGCCAACACGCAGAGCGCGTCCATGCGGCGGCGGGTGATGCAGTACATGCTCAGCACCGAGTGCCCGGCGTGCGGCGGCAAGCGGCTGAAGCCCGAGTCGCTGTCGGTGAAGTTCGCGGGGCTGGACATCACCGAGCTCTCGCGCCTGCCGCTGGCCCGCGTGGCCGCGCTCGCCCGCCCCTACGCGGAGGGGACGCAGACGGGGCGCAAGCGGCGCGACGCGGAGCACCCGGAAAAGGCGATGGTGGCGCACCGCATCACCCAGGACCTGTGCGCGCGGCTGGAGGTGCTGCTGGACATGGGGCTGGGATACCTGTCCATCGAGCGCAGCACGCCCACGCTCTCCCCCGGCGAGCTGCAGCGGCTGCGGCTGGCCACGCAGGTGCGCTCCAACCTGTTCGGCGTGGTCTACGTGCTGGACGAGCCCTCCGCCGGCCTGCATCCCGCGGACACGGAGGCGCTGCTCCGCGCGCTGGACGGGCTGCTGGCCGCGGGCAACTCACTCTTCGTGGTGGAGCACGAGATGGACGTCGTCCGCCACGCCGACTGGATCGTGGACGTGGGCCCCGCGGCGGGCGAGCAGGGCGGGCGCATCCTCTACAGCGGACCACCGGCGGGTCTGGCGGATGTCGAGGAGTCGCAGACGCGCC
>DASQBH010001512.1:0-2497 GCA_035635315.1 Longimicrobium sp. | reverse complement strand
CGTCTCCGCGTGAGACCCGCCGCGCCGTCTTACGCGCCGGACTTTTCGCGGGCGATCCAGCGCTCCACCTTGGCGCGCAGCATGGGAAGGGTCACGGCGCCGTCGTCCAGCACCACGTCGTGAAAGCGGCGCAGGTCGAAGGCGCTGCCCAGCTCGCGGCGCGCCTGCTCGCGAAGGCGCACGATCTCCAGGTAGCCCGTCATGTAGGTGATCAGCTGCCCCGGCGTGGCGGCGTGCCGGTCGGCGTACACCTCCGCCTGGGCGCGGGGGCGGCGGGAGATGGTCATCATGGAATCCACCGCCTGCTCGCGCGTCCAGCGGCCCACGTGAATGCCGGGGTCGATCTCCAGCGCCACCAGCGCGTCGGCCAGGTGCGCGTACACGCCGGCCCGCATCAGCGGATCGCTGAAGGCGCCGATCTCGTCCGCCACCCGCTCGGCGTACATCCCCCATCCTTCCGTGAACGCCGACGTGCCCAGCAGCCGCAGCACCGGGTGCGGCACCTCGCGCTCCTGCGCCCAGGCGCGCTGCAGGTGGTGCCCCGGCCACCCCTCGTGCGAGGTGGCGGTGGAAAGCTCCATGCGCGGGGCGCGCTCGGCGTTGCCCAGGTTGATGTAGAACACCGCCGGGCGGCTGCCGTCCATGGGCGCGTCGTCGTACCAGGCGCCGGGGCGCGAGCGCTCCATGTAGCCCGGGCCCGGCTCCACGATCAGCGGCGTGGTCGGCACGCGCGAAAAGGCGCGCGGCATCAGCGTGCGCAGGGTGTCGATCTGCGCGCGGGCGGCGGCCAGCTTGGCCTCGCGCGAGCCGAACGCCAGCGCCGGGTCCGTGCGCAGCCGCTCGCGCGCCGCGCCCAGCTCCGTCTCGCCGGTGGCGGCGGTGGCCAGGGGGAGCAGCTCCCGCTCCAACTCCATGCGCGCCTCGCGGGCCATCCGCGCCAGCTCCGCGGGCGCCACGTCCAGCGAGGTGCTGCGGCGGATGACGCCGCGGTAGCAGGCCTCGCCGTCCGGCAGCGACCACAGGCCCACGTCGGTGCGGGCGCGCGGCAGGTAGTCCGTCTGCAGGTACGCCAGGTACGCGCGCAGGGCGGGGTACACGTCGTTCCGGACGATGGCCGTCATCTCCCGCACGTACTGCGGATCCTCCGAGCGCGTGGTCAGCGCCCAGAACGGCGACGCCTCCACGGAATCCGGGATCATCCCCTGCACCTGCTCGATCACCCGCAGCACGTTCTCGCGCGGGGCGGCGTACCCGGCGGCCAGCCCGGCGCGCAGGTTCTCCGTCTCCACCGTGATGAACCGGGGCAGGTCGCGCCAGCGGGCCAGGGTCCGCGCGCGGTCCGCCTCCGTCTCGGCGCGGGCGGTGGCGGCCTGCTGGCTTACGCCGATGTGCCAGCCGAAGATCTGGTCCACCTCGCCCCACAGCTCGAAGCGGCAGGCGCGCACGGCGGCGGCGCCCTCCAGCGACTCGCGCATCATCCCGTGGATGAGCCACTCCGGCTGGCCGAAGAGCGTGCCGGCGTCCACGGCGCGCAGGCGGGCCAGGTAGCCGTCCTGCTCCCGGCTCCACGAGGCCAGAAAGGCGAGCGAGTTGTCGCTCCACCGCTCCGGCGCGGGGCCGCTGCCCAGCGACTCCTGCGTGCCGGGAAAGTTCTCGATCAGCCGGGCCAGGTAGTCGTCCGCGATCCGCCGCACCTCCGCCGCCTGGGGCGACGCGGGGGTGGGGGACGAGGGCGAGGCGGGGGACGGCTGCTGCGCGGCGGCGGGGCCGGCGAGGGCGGCCGCGGCGGCGAGGGCGAAGGTGCGCAGGTGGATGCGCACGGCGTTGGCGGTCATGGTCAGGGACCTCACGTTGGATGGATCAGGCGCTGTCCGCGCCGGCGGGAAAGGGAACGCCCAGGTAGCTGCAGAACATGCGCGCGAGCTCGCGCGCCATCACGTCCTCGTCCACGGGGCCCATGGACGGCGACATGTGCCCGAAGAGCAGGCTTTCGCGCAGGGCCGACGACACGGCGCTGAAGCCGAAGCGCAGGGCGAACGGCGGATCGGGGTGGCGGATCTCGTCCATCCGGTCCGCGATCAGCTGGCGAAAGGGCTCGGTGACACCCTGACGGAATGCGGCCCACGCGCTGCTGTGCGCCACCGTCTCGGGGTTGCCGCGCGTGCGGTGGACGATCTCGCGCAGCACGGGCCCGTGGTCGCGCGCGGCGCGCAGCATCAGCGCGAAGTACGCGTGGGCGATCGGCCCGATGCCGTGTCCCTCCCACCGCGCGGCGTCCAGGTCGTGCTCCGCCAGCGCCAGCGCGTCGCGGACGTAGCCGGCGTACATGGCGTGCAGCAGCAGGTCGTCCTTGCTGGCGAAGCGCGCGTAGAAGCCGCCCACCGACACCCCCGCGCGCCCCGCCACCTGCTGCACGGACACGTCCTCGTAGCGCGCGTCCGACAGCAGCTCGCCGAACGCGTGGAGGATGCGCTCCTCCGTCTTTCGGCTGCGGGGC
>DASQBH010001511.1:0-2482 GCA_035635315.1 Longimicrobium sp. | reverse complement strand
GAAGGGTTCCCAGGCGCATGCTCTTCATCATCATCTATCGTCAGCGTCGTTCAGGTTTCGGGCGCGCAACGTGGGGGTGAGTACCCTCTTCGCGCAACCCTCGTTCCTGCGCGACGTTACCAGCGCCCGCTGGCGCCGCGCCCCGAACTGGATCCGCCCCCGCCACCGCCGCCCCCACCACCGCCTCCTCCGGACCATCCGCCACCGGACGATCCACCGCCGGAGCTGGAGAACGAGCGGCTGGAGCTGCTGCTGGGGCGCTCCTTGCGCGGCAGGTGGACGATGTCCACGTCGTTCCAGCCGCAGTGGCGGCAGTCCTTATCCACCCGCTGGCGACCGGAGTGGTCGTACGTCGCGTGCTCCAGCACCGTGGTGGTGACGATCACCGTCTTGTAGCCGCACGAAGGGCAGTCCTTCTTGCCGGAGAACATGGCCGGGTACGGCCGCACCTGGTGGTGGCTGCAGCTGGTGCACTTCCACACGTCGTAATCCACCGAGCCCAGCACCTCTTCCCGCCGGCGGCCGCTGTCCAGGTACACGTCGTCCGCCGACTCGTCCAGCCGCTGCATGGGCTGGCCGCACTCGCCGCAGTTGCGCTTGCGGTGGCGCAGGTAGTGCGCGCCACCCGCCACCCCCGAAACCAGGATCAGCAGCCCCACCACGCCCGCGACCACCTCGCCGTCGGTGCCGGTGCCGCTGGACGGCTGGCCGTACGCCGTCCGCGGCTCCCCGCCGAACCCGCCGGCCGGCTGCGGGGCCGCCGCGAAGCCGGATTCGCGGAAGGAGGCGGCGATGGCGCGAACCCCGTCCATGATCCCCTCGTCGTAGTCACCCTCGCGAAAGTGCGGCACCATGTCGGTGTCCATGATGGACTGCATCCGGGCGTCCTGGTGCGCCGGCACCCCGTCGCCCAGTTCGATGCGCGCGAAGCGGTCCTCCACCGAGACCATCACCAGCACGCCGTCCTGCGCCTGGCCGTAGCCGAGCTTCCAGTCGTTGTACACGGCCGTCGCAAACGCCTCGGGCGACGCGTCGTTCGTCCCGTAGCGGGCGATGTTCTTTACCGTCAGCACGCGCACCTCCACCCCGGCGTCGGTGCGCAGGGAGGCGAGCATGCGCCGCAGGCTGTCCGCGTCCGCGGGGTCGATGATCCCCGCCATGTCGGCCACGCCGTCCCCCGGCTCGGCGGGATACATCTGCGCCGGCAGCGGCGCCGCCGCGAGGATGCAGGCGGCGAGCGGCAGGGCGGCGAATCGCACCAGGATTCGGATCATTTCGTCTACGGGTCGAAAGGACAGGGGATGACAAAGGCTGGCGGAGACACACGCCGCCAGCGCCGTTTTCACACGATTCCGCCTGAGTCTGGCGAATAGCCTACCATCTGCCGCTGGCGCCTCCGCCCGAGCTGAAGCCCCCGCCCGAACCGAAGCCACCGCCCGATCTGAAGCCGCCCGAACCGGACCTGCCGCGGCCGGAGCCGGTTCCCCACAACGGGCGGGCGAGGATGTGGTTCGGGCCGGAGTCGTGGGCCAGACCGGCGAGCGACGGGTCGTTCACGGGCTCGTACTTCACCCTGCGGGGCACGGTCACCACTCCTTCCGAGTGCCAGTGGCAGTGCCTGCACTCCTGTAACACTCGCTGACGCCCTTCGTCCGTGTATGTGGGCCACTGCAGCACGATACGGCTGACGCCGACCGTGTGATATCCGCATTGAACGCACTTCAGCTTTCGCCCGGCGCTGCTCGGGCGGGCGAGGATGTGGTGGACGTTGCAGCCGGCGCAGTGCCAGACGTCGTAATCCACCGACTTCAGCTGCTCTTCCAGCCGCTGGCCCGCGTTCAGAAACGCGTCGTCGGCTGTCTCACCCAGCAGTTCCATTGGACGGCGGCAGGTGGGGCAGGGGCGCTCCGTCTGCCGTGCGTCCGCGCGCCGAAGCCGGGTGATCCCGTAAAGGGCCGCACCCGCCAGGCCCACCACAAGCGCCAGCAGCGCCGCGACCGACCCGCCGCCACCCTCCCGCTCGGCGGCGGGTTCGCGATACGCCGGCCGTGGGGCCGGAGCCGCTGCCGTGGATGCACCCCGGAACGCCTTCTCGATCTCGCGGACACCATCCCTTACGCCGCTGCTGTATTCACCGCGGCGGAACTGTGGCACCATCCATCCGTTCATGATGCCCTGCATCCGCGCCTCCAGGGGTGCGGGCACGCCGTCGCCCACGTCGATGCGCGCAAAGCGGTCGTCCACCGACACCATGACCAGAACGCCGTCCTGAGCATACCCCTGGCCCAGCTGCCACTGGTTGTACACCGCGGTCGCGAACGCTTCGGGCGTGCGGTCGCTGGTGCCAAAGTCCGCAATGCCCTTTATCGTGAGCACCGCCACCTCCACACCCGGGTCGCTGCGGAGCATGGAGATCTGGCCGCGTAGCCGCTCTTCGTCCGCCGGGTCGATGATCCCCGCCAAGTCCGCCACGCCGTCCCCC
>DASQBH010001510.1:0-4058 GCA_035635315.1 Longimicrobium sp. | reverse complement strand
GGACGTCTCGTTCGCCGTCACCGGCGCCGGCACCGCGCGGCTCACCGCCGCGGCCGGCGCCGCGAGCGCATACGCGGACGTGAGCGCCTCGGCGCTGGCGGCCGTGGCGGACCACGGCTTTCCGGGCGACTCGGTGTCGCTGATGCGCATTGAGCGGGAGCACTGCTTTACGGCGTCGATGGGGCCGGGGATCGCCTGGGACTGCGGGTCGGCGCGCATCGTACACCCGCTTCCCGGCGTGCGCGCGCTCAACAAGGAGCGCGCGCCGGTGCTGGTGTACAACCACGACCACGCCCGCCCCTCGGCCACCGTGGCGGGGCACATCACCCCCCTCGCCGGCACCACGCCCGACAGCATCAAGGCGACGCTCACGGTGAACGGGACGACGTGGCCGGGCTCGTGGCCGGGATGGGCGTCCACCCAGACCCGCCGCATCGCCATCGCCTTCGACGCGTCGGCGATGAACACCGGCGTGCATCCGTACACCTGGGTGGTGACGGCGCACTACAACAACGGCGCCCCCGCGCAGACGCTGGTGGCCGAGACCCGGCGCCTGGTGATCGTGAACCGGGTGAAGAGCCCGTTCGGCAAGGGGTGGTGGCTGTCGGGGGTGGAGCGCCTGGAGCACCTGCCGGGCGACACCCTCAAGCTGTGGGTGGGCGGCGACGGCAGCGCGCGGCTGTACCGCGGCCCCACGACGGGCCCCTGGACGGCGCAGGGGCTGGACCGGCTGGAGACGCTGAAGAAGGTGACCGGCCCCACCGGCGCCGAGGAGTTCGAGCGGCTGCTCTCCGGCGGGGCAAAGGTGTACTTCAACACCTGGGGCGAGCACATCCGCACGGTGAACACGCTGGGCCACGTAACCACCTTCACCTGGACCGGGCCGGCGATCGACGACCGCAGGCTGGCGAGCATCACGCTGCCGGCCACGACGGACAACCCGGCGCCCCTGCAGTACACCTTCGAGTACAACAACAACACGCTGGCCGGGCAGATCCGGCGGCTGAGCCGCGTGGTCTCGCCGGGGCCGGTGGACTACCGCTACACGCAGGTGGTCACCGACGGCTCCGCCCGCGTCACCAGCATCATCGATCCCGACAGCGGGACCGTCGTGTTCGGCTACACCAGCAGCCCCACGATCATCACCCAGCGCACCGACCGGCGGGGCGCGGTGCAGCGGCTCACCTACCTGAACAACCGTTTTCAGGGCGTGTACGCCCGCCCGCACCCCGACTCCGCGGAGACGCGCGTGCTCCTGACCGACGTGCGCGCGCGGGGGCTGCGCTTCACGCCGTCGGTGCGCGCCGACAGCGTGCTGATGATCTGGGACGGTGCGCGCACCGACGGGGGCTGCGACTGCATCTACTGGACGGTGAACCGGGACGGCGGGCCGCTCTCCATGCGCGACCCGTACGGACAGGTGACCACCTACCAGCGCGGCGACCCGCGCTGGCCGGGGCAGGTGACGCGGGTGACGGCGCCCAACGGCTTCACCACCACCGCCACCTACGACAACAACGGGTACCTGTCCACCACCACGGTGTGGAACCCGTACGGCGACGGCCGCAGCGCCACCACCACCTACGAGTGGGACACCCGCTGGGATGCCGTGACCCGCGTCACGCTTCCGGAAGGCGAGACCAGCCAGACGCAGTACGACGCCCTGGGACGGCGCGAGTGGGAGCAGACGGGGGCCAGCGCCTCGCGCCGCACCACCTACGCCTACCACCCGTCCACCCACGCCCGCGCGCCGGGGCTGGTGGAGTCGGTGACCGCGCCGCCCATCAGCGGCACGCCGGCCGCCGTGGAGCGCTACGAGTACGACGCGCGCGGCAACCTGAGCGCGGTCCGCGATCCCAGCGGGGTGGGACCGCAGATGATCTCCGACCGGCTGGGTCGCACGCTGGTGACGGTGAGCCCCATCAACGGCGCGTCGTTCAAGTACGACAGCGTGTTCTACGGGATCGTGGACCAGGTGGACAGCACCGTCTCTCGCTCGGGGAGCGACCGGCTGGTGGCCAGGAACACCCACGACCGCGAAGGCAACCTGCTCTCCGTGTCGCGCCAGTCCAGCCCCGACCCCCGCAACATTCTCGCGGTGGTCACGAGCTGGGAGTACGACCTGATGGGGCGCCGGACGGTGGAGATCGCCCCGGACGGGATGCGCGACAGCACCTACTACGACCGGGCCGGCAACGTCACCTCCGTCCGCACGCGGCGGGGGCACCGGATCGCGATGACGTACGACGCGTCCAACCGGCTCACCCAGCGGGTGCTTCCCGAGGTGCGCATCCCCGCCCGCCAGGAGGGGATCGCGCGGCCCACCACGTCGGGGCTGCCCACCAAGTACGATCCGTATCCGCTGTATCCCAACAACCCGGCCGGCTGCCCGCTGCTGAACTCGGCCAGCTATCCCGCGTGCGACTACGTGATTCCCGGCGACGTGGTGAACTTTGGCTACGACTACGCCACGGGGGCGCTGACGTCGGCCAACAACCGCGACGCGCAGGTCTCGCGCACCTACTTCCCCAGCGGGGCGCTCAAGACGGAGACCCAGCGCATCCGCACCGTGGCCGAGACGGCCGCGGGGGGCGACTTTACCCAGCACGCGTACGAGCTGGCGTTCACCTACGACCGCAACGGCCGCCGCCTTACCCTGCAGCACCCGTCGCAGCTGGCCCCGGCGGCGGGCGTCCCCACCCGCTACGGGTACGACCCGGTCACGGGGGCGCTCTCCGGGGTCACCGACCCGCTCGGAAACGCCTTCACGTACACCTTCAACGTGCGGGGCGAGACGGAGTCGCTGGTGCGCCCCGGCGGCGTGGTGGAGCACTTCCGGTACGACTCCATCGGACGGCTCACCCGCAACTGGATGCAGGGCCCGGGCGGCGCCTGGCTGCGCGACGTGAGCATGAGCTACGACCAGCGCGGCAAGCTGCTGAACAGCACCGACCTGTACGGCGGCAAGGAGTCCATGACGGCCACGTACACCGGGCTGGGGCACGTGCGCACCACCGTAACCACCACGTTCGGCGTCGACGCCAGCGTCAACCGCCCCGTGCGGTACGACGACCTGAGCACCAACTACACGGACGCGCTGGGCAACCTGACGTCGGTGGAAAACAACTCGAATTTCACCTACACGGACAACGGCACGAGCGGGAGCGCGCAGTCCTGGGGTGGGGGAACCATGGGCTACCAGACGGGGACGGGGCGGCTGCTCACGCGTGAGTTGGGGTTCCAGTTCGAAGAGACGCGCTACGACGCAGCCGGCAACATCGTCTTCGCGACCGACCGGCCCACCTCCAGCAACATCGGCCAGCGCCAGGACCGCGCGTCGTACTTCGACGCCGAGGGGCGGCTGCGGGCCGCGGACATGCGCCGCCAGACCGCGGTGGTGGGGTATGAGACGCCGGGGAACAACCAGTCGCCCTACTACCTCCACTTCGAGGAGTACCGCTACGACGCCCTGGGCCGGCGCGTGTGGGTGCGCGCCCGGCGCCAGTGCGACAACGTTCCCGAAGAGATGATCTGCGCGCGCAGCGACCTGCGGCGCGTGGTGTGGGACGGCGACGCCGAGCTGTACGAGATCCAGGTGCCCGGCCAGGACGGCCTGACGGCGGCGCAGCTGGAAAACGACACGCAGCTGGTCCCCAACCAGGGCAGGTACGGCGGCCAGGACCGCAACCTGCACTACGGGCGCGTGCTTTACACCTACGGCACCGCGCTGGACAAGCCGCTCAGCGTGGTCCGCATGCTGTACGCCGACATGCAGGGCGGCACGTACTCGGCGTGGCCCGCGCCCTTCGCCCTCATTCCGCACTGGAACCTGCGGGGACAGGCGCAGCGCGGCACCTTCGCCAACGGAACGTCCAGCCTGTGCCGCATGGACGGCAGCACCCAGCGGTGCGTGGTGGCCGACTGGCCGCAGGGGTGGTTCCCCTACAACCCGGCGCGCCTGATCCCCGAGAACTGGCACGGCACGCTCATCACCGAAAAGCGGGACGCGTCGGGGCTGTACTTCCGCCGCAACCGCTACTACGACCCGGCGACCGGCC
>DASQBH010001509.1:0-2150 GCA_035635315.1 Longimicrobium sp. | reverse complement strand
GGGACGGCGGCGGTGCTGGGGCTGGGCGCGCTGGCCGCCACGGAGCGGATGCGCTGGTCCGCGCGCCGGCCGCTGACGTTCTTCGTGGCGCAGACGGTGCTGGCGCTGGCCTACACGGCGGCGTGGTGGGCCGCCATCGCCGCGGTGTTCACCGCGCGGCAGAGCCTGGCGCGCGGGGAATGGACGCCCACGTACCTGCACGGGTACGCGCTTCCCTGGCAGATGTTCTCGGGAGTGATGGTGTACGCCGCCATCGCCGGCATCTCGTACGCGCTGCAGGCGGCGCGGCGGCTGCGCGAGCAGGAGGCGCGCGCCGCCCGCGCCGAGGCCCTGCGCGCCCGCGCGGAGCTGCAGGCGCTGCGGGCGCAGCTGGATCCGCACTTTCTCTTCAACACCCTGCACTCGCTGATGGCGCTGGTGCGGCACGAGCCGGCGCGGGCGGAGGACGCGCTGGAGCGCTTTGCGGGGCTGCTGCGCTACACCCTGCACGCCCGCGGCAGCGAGACCGACGACGTGCCGCTGGCGCGGGAGTGGGCATTCGTCCGCGACTTTCTGGCGCTGGAGCGCATTCGCCTGGGCGAGCGGCTGCGGGTGGACGAGGACGTGGACCCGGAGGCGCTGGAGTGCCCGGTCCCCGCCTTTACCCTGCAGCCGCTGGTGGAGAACGCCATCCGCCACGCCGTGGCGCCCCACGCCCGCGGCGCCACCGTCTCCGTCACCGCGCGGCGGGTGCAGGGCGCGCTGGAGCTGTGCGTGGAGGATGACGGGCCCGGCGCCGATCCCGCCGCCGTGGAGAGGGCGGACGGCGTGGGGCTGCGCGTGGTGCGGCAGCGGCTGCGGGCGCGCTACGGCGAGGCGGCGCGGATGGAGGTGGATGCGCGGCCCGGCGCCGGGTTCGCCGTGCGCATCCGCATCCCCGTATCCACCGCCGTGGAGGAGGAGCGATGGTCGTTCGCGCGCTGATCGCGGAAGACGAGCCGCTGGCGCGGCGCACGCTGCGCGAGTTCGCGGCGGAGCTGGACTGGCTGCAGGTGGTGGGCGAGGCGGCGGACGGCGCCGAGGCGGTGCGGATGATCGACGCGCTCGCGCCGGACCTGCTCTTCCTTGACGTGCGGATGCCGGAGCTCTCCGGGGTGGAGGTGCTGCGGCGCATCCACCACGACCCCGAGGTGGTGTTCACCACCGCGTACGACGACTACGCGCTGGCCGCCTTCGAGCTGGAGGCGCTGGACTACCTGCTCAAGCCGTTCGGGCGCGAGCGCTTTCGCGCGGCGGCGGAGCGGGTACGCCGGCGCCTGGCCGCCCCCGCGCCCCCGCCGCCGACTGCGGGCGAGCGCGCCGCGGCCGCGCTGGACGCGGACGGCCCGCTGGAGCGCATCTTCGTGCGCCACCGCGACCGCATCGTCCCCGTGCGGGTGGAGGAGATCACCCGGCTGGAGGCGGCGGACGACTACGTGACGGTGCACGCCGGCGGGCAGCGCTACCTGGTGAGCCTGGCCCTGGCCGACTTCGAGCGCAGGCTGGACCCGGCGCGCTTTGCCCGCGTGCACCGTTCGCACATCGTAAACCTGGACCACGTCGCCTCGCTGCGCCCGCACGACGACGCCCGCCGCCTGATCATCACCCTGCGCGACGGGTCCGAGGTGCTGGCCAGCCGCGCCGGCTCGCTGGAGCTGCGCGGCCTCATCGCCTGACCCACCTCTTCCGCGCCACCCTCTGTCATCCTGAGGCCCGGCCGCGCGGCACCCGCTTCCCGCGCGAATGGCCGCAGGCGGAAGATTCGGGGTGGCCGGGCCTCAGAGGGTCTCGAAAAACCTTCTTTACCCCTGAAAGCAAAGGCAAGTCATCCTGAGGGAGCGCCGCGCGGCAACCTGAACCTGCACAGCCGCTTGTGCGCGACCGAAGGACCTTCTTTCCGACATCGTGGGGCAGGCTCGTCGGCGCAGATTCAGCCCCTGGCTTCGGCTGGCAAGGTCCTTCGGTCGCCGCCATGGATCGAGCAAAGCGAAGGTCTTGCGCGCGGCTCCCTCAGGATGACCGGTTCATGATTCCGGTTTCTCAACACCCTCTCAGGATGACAGGCCGCCGCGCGACGCGGTGACCCTGGCGATCCCCCCCAATCCCCCCGCCGTTCACCGGCCCCACCGCCC
>DASQBH010001508.1:0-2016 GCA_035635315.1 Longimicrobium sp. | reverse complement strand
TGAGGCCTGATCTGTTGCGGATTCGGCCTCGAGTGTCCCCACTTTCGCACTTTCGCACTCTCGCACTCTCGCACTCTCGCACTCTCGCACTCTCGCACTTTCGCACTCTCGCACTCTCGCACTTTCGCACTCTCGCACTCTCGCACTCTCGCACTTTCGCACTACCGCACTACCGCACCGGCCTCGCCTCACGGCAGACGGCGTCTAGCCCCCGCGTGTAGTGGCCGTCGGGCTGGCTGGGCGTCGTCCACTGGGCGCGCTGGGGGCGGTCGCTGCGCAGGGAGCGACCCTCCAGGAAGGTCGTGCGGCTGATCAGCCGCGTGCGGCGGGCGGCGCAGTCGAACTCCATCTCGTACTCCACGGCGTCCAGCGGGTCCTGCGCAACGCCGTCCAGCGTGGGCGTGATCGGCTGAAAGTACTCGATGCGAAAGCGGCCCCGCATGGCACCCGCCGCGCGCGGGCGGCCGACCGTGGTGTCGACCGCGATGCGCACGAACGGGGTCAGGGTCACGGTGGTGAACCCGGCGGGCAGCCGGGGGCGGTCTCCCCGGCGGTCCATCTCGTCGAACCAGCCGGGCCCGCGCCACGCCACCTGCGCCGCCCGCTCCCCCGTGGCGCGCGAGATCTGCACGCGCACCGACCAGCGCCCCGCCTCCCACAGCCGCACGGGCTGCGTCCCCTCGTCGGTCGACTCGTCCGGCGCGCCCAGCTCCGCCCGCAGCGAGTCCGCCAGCGCGTGGAAGCGCTCGTTCACGCGCTCACCGCGGGCCGGGTCGATGAGCGTGATGCCGATCAGCCGGCCCGCGCGCGCCTCCGCATGGAGCAGAGCGCCATCCTCGCGCGCGAACTCCAGGTCGCCCTGGTCCATCTCGGAGCGAAAGGCGAAGCCCAGCGCCCGCAGCGGCGCACGCACGCTGTCGACGGGGATGCCCCACGTGATCCCGTGGTACGCCAGTTTCTGTGCCGAAGCCGCCTGCACGCCGGCGCAGAAGCAGAGCGGCACGATCAGCAGTCGGATCGGAAGGATCATGGATGACGGATGATGAGGGGAATCGCGGAGCGAGGTGGTACCCGACAAGGGATAATACGGCTCGTTTCGCACTACAAGCGATTCGCCGCCCGGATGGAGGTTGTCGCGCGCACTGGCTCCGGAGTCCGCCCCCTCCGCTCGCTTAGGCTCGCACCTCCCCCAAAAAACCCTGGGGAGGTTGAACTTCGATCGCGACGCCAGCCGATTCAGGGTCGCGGACGCGCAGGTGCCCGGGACGCCGCACGCACCCTGGCCGCCGTGTCCGCGCAGGCGGACAGCGTGACCTTGTTGCCGCGAATTCATTCGCTCCGGTACCAGGCCGGCGACAACACTCGGGCCGTGGGATCGGAACGTGCGGACCCGCGCCGGGGGCGCCGTGTACCAGCGCCCACCTCGAAAAACGGGATGACGAGCGAGATGCCTGCTTTGCGACGACTGACCGCCGCGCTGGCCGTGGCCGCCCTGATGGGATGCGCCGGCACACCCCGCACGGACCCCGCCCCGCCGCCGGCCGCGGCCGTGGAGGGACGGCTGGTGCTGATGGGGACCACCGACCTGCACGGCTGGATCCTCCCCTACGACTACTACACCGGCCAGCGCACCGACAACGGCCTGGCCGCGCTGGTGCCGCTTATCGACAGCGTGCGCGCCGCGAACCACCAGCGCACGGTGCTGGTGGAATCCGGCGACCTGCTGCAGGGGAACGCGATGGACTTCGTCTACCGCGAGCTGCTGGCGCCCGAGCAGCACCCGCTGGTGCATGCGATGAACATCGTCGGCTACGACGCGGCGGCCATCGGCAACCACGAGTTCAACTACGGCATCGAGCACCTGAACACCGTCATCGGGCAGATGGATTTCCCGATGCTCTCCGCGAACGTCTTCCGCGCGGGGACGGCGGAGCGGGCCTATCGGCCGTACACGATCGTCGAGCGCACGGTGGGCGGCCGACCCGTGAGGGTGGGTATTACCTCCGTCACCCCTCC
>DASQBH010001507.1:0-3083 GCA_035635315.1 Longimicrobium sp. | reverse complement strand
GGGGATCGCGACGGGGCTGTTCGGCCGCTTCGACCCGGAGGGTGGCGACCGCTTCTTTCGCCCCACGCAGGAGCTGATGGCGGGCGTGCGGGTCCCGGTGCGCGGCGGCATCGGCCTCCGCGGCGAGCTGCGCTTTCGCCTGGACCAGCACCAGGACGGCGGCACCGCCAGCGACATGGAGCACACGCTGGGCGTGACGATCAAGCTCTGAGTGGAATCCGGATTGGAGCGCTGACTTCCTGAGGGAGCGCCGCGCAAGCGCTTGGGGACCGCACTTCAGGGGGGCGCGCGACCGAAGGATCTCCTCTCGGCGGCCGCGAGGCTGGATTCCTGGCGTAGATCCAGCCCCTCGGTCCTGCCGGCGAGTTCCTTCGGTCGACGCTCGGATCGTGGGGTTACGCCAAATTCAACGCGGCGCCTCCCTCAGAGCGTGTTCAAGAATCTGGTCTTCAGACAACTGAGGATTGACTTCCTGAGGGAGCGCACCTCCGTAACTTAAAGTTGCTAAACCGATTGCGCGCGACCGAAGGACCTCGTCTCGACGATTGCGGGGCTGGCCACGCGGCACCGATCCAGCCCCCGGGTGCTGCCGGCGAGATCCTTCGGTCGGCGCCAAATTGCTTGCGCAGCAGCGAGTGGGGGGCGGCGCCTCCCTCAGGAAGTCAATCGGTCAGGCTGATTTCTTAAACACACTCTCAGGCTCAGGAAACCATGTATTTACGGGTTCGGTATGATCCAGTGGAAGGGGAGCCGCACGGGCGGCTCCCCTTCTCGTTTTTGGGAGTGACGGATGGTGGATGGCAGAAACGGGGAGAGCCAGGCATCTTATGGATGAACCCTCATCCACTCCCCCGCCCCCATCCCCCACGGAGATCCGACCGATGCCGACGCAGCGAACCTTCCTGGGCGCAGTCCTGGCCACCGCGATGCTCGCCGTCCCCGCCGCCGCGCAGACCGCCTTCCGCCCTGCCACGGTGTCCTTCCAGGCCGGTGGATTCCTGTACGGGATCGAAAGTGGCGGGGTGTTTCCCATGGGCGCCATCCGCGTGGACTGGCCGGTGACGCGGTTCCTGCGCGCGGAGGTCGGCGGCTCGTTCGCGCGGCCGGGCGCCGTGATCCACCTGGACCAGTACGAGACGCCGACGGCGGTGAACGCGCACACCCAGCTCTTTACCGCCACCGCCGGCCTGCAGCTGGAACTCCCCGCGCGGCGCGTCCGCCCCTACGCCGGCGTCGCGGCCGGCGTGTTCGCGCGGCGCGATCCGTCCCCCGGCGAGCGCTTCGCCGCCGCCACGCGCGAGGTGATGGGCGGCGTGCGCGTCCCGCTGAACGAGACCGTCGGCGTGCGCGGCGAGGTGCGCCTTCGCCTGGACGGCCACCAGGCCCGCGGCACCTCGTCCAACCTGGAGCAGACGCTGGGCGTGACCATCAAGCTCTGATCATCGACCGATGCGGCCTCGCCAGGCTCCCGGACCGGAGGCACGAGAAAACTCCGTTAACTCCGTTGACCCCGTGTGAGGCGCATCTGGTGAAGCCTGCAGACGAGAGAGGCGGCCCCCGACACCGGGAGCCGCCTCTCTCGTTATTCATCCATGGAAAACCCCTACAGGTCCATCTCCGCCGCGACCAGGTCGTCCACGGTCTCGCGGCGGCGGACGAGGGTGGCGTCGGCGCCGCTGACCATCACCTCGGCGGGACGCGGCCGCTGGTTGTACTGGCTGGCCATGGAAAAGCCGTACGCGCCCACCGTCATGATCGACAGCAGCTCGCCGGGCTTGGGCAGCTCCATCTCGCGGTCCAGCGCCAGAAAGTCGCCCGTCTCGCAGATCGGTCCCACCACGTCCACCCGCGCCCGCTCGCGCCCGGGCGACGCCACCGGCTCCACGGCGTGCCAGCCGCTGTAGTGGCTGGGGCGGATGAGGTCGTTCATCCCCGCGTCGGTGATCACGAAGCGCTTGCCGCCGCCTTCCTTTACGTACAGCACCCGCGTGAGCAGCGCCCCGGCCTCGCCGACCAGAAAGCGGCCGGGCTCCACTACCAGCCGCAGCCCCGTCTCGGCCACGGCGGGAACGATCTCCGCCGCCCACTCGGCCGTGCTGATGCGCTCGCCGCCCTCGTAGCTGATCCCCAGTCCGCCCCCCAGGTCTAGGAACTCCAGCTCCACCTCGCACTGGCGAAGGTCGTGCGCCAGGTCCAGCACGTACTCCAGCGCGTCGCGAAAGGGCGCCACCTCCAGGATCTGCGAACCGATGTGCACGTCGATCCCGCGCACCCGGATCCCCGGCATCTTGGCGGCGATGCGATACAGCCCGCGCGCCTTGGCCGCCGCGATGCCGAACTTGGTGGCGGCGTGGCCGGTGCGGGTGTACGCGTGGGGCGTGGGGGTGTCGATGTCGGGATTCACGCGCAGGGCCACGGGGGCGCGCGTTCCCATGGCGCACGCCAGGTCGCTGAGGGCGCACAGCTCGCCCTCGCTCTCCACGTTGAAGGCGTAGATGCCGGCGCGGAGGGCCGCCGCCAGCTCGATCACCGTCTTGCCCACCCCGCTGAAGACGATGCGCTCGCCGGGGATGCCGGCCAGCAGCGCGCGGTGCAGCTCGCCGCCGGAGACGATGTCGCACCCGGCGCCCAGCTCCGCCAGCGTGCGCAGCACGCCCAGGTTGCCGTTGGCCTTTACCGAGTAGGCGATCAGGTGCGGCACCGGCGCCAGCGCCTCGTCCAGCTCGCGGTAGCGCTCGCGGATGGCGCCCTGGCTGTAGACGTACAGCGGCGTACCGTACCGCGCCACCAGCTCCGGCAGCGGCACGTCCTCGCAGTGCAGAATCCCCTCGACGCGCGGAAACGCGTCCGCCACGCCCGCGACAGCCGTATCCTCCAACCCGTCCTCCCCCGCTGGTGTGACCCTGCCTCCACGCGCGCGTCACTTTCACCGCGCGCACGATCTGCGCCTGCACAGGCCGGCATTGACGCCGGACTGCTACCGCTGCAGTCTACTACACCTCGCGCCCGTCCGGAAGCCATCCGGGACCGGGAGCAGCCCCCGCACCCGCGGAGGACCCGCCATGCGCCGTATTTCCATCCCC
>DASQBH010001506.1:0-3193 GCA_035635315.1 Longimicrobium sp. | reverse complement strand
ATCCCCGCCGAAGAACCTGAGGCCGCGAGAGGCGCTTCCATGCGGCTGGACCGCTGGGCGCGGCACCCGGCCGGGGCCGCGCTGCTGTTCCTGTTCGCGGTGGTGGAGGGATGCCTGTTCCCCGCGCCCACGGAGGCGCTGTACGCGGCGCTCGCGCTGGCGCGGCCGCGGCGGGCGTGGGTGCTGGCGGGCGTGGCTGCGGCGGGCTCGGTGGTGGGGGGGATGATCGGCTGGACCTTTGGCGCGGCGCTGTTCGAGCGCGTGGGGCGGCCGGTGCTGGCCTCGTACGGCCTGCTGGAGCGGGTGGATGCCGTCGCCGCGCTCTACCGCGACAACGCCGCGCTCGCGCTGGTGACCTCCGGCTACACGCCCGTGCCGTACGTGCTCTATGGCATCGTCGCCGGCTCGGCGGGGATCCCGCTGGGCACCTTCGCCCTCTTCTCCGCCATCGGCCGCGGGATCAAGTACGCCATCCTGGGCCTCCTCGCCAGCGTCGCCGGCCCGCCCATCCGGAGGTGGCTCATTCGGAGCCGCACGCGCCTCGCCGTAGTGGCGGTGGTGGTGATCGTCGCCGGGATCTTTCTCCTTGCCCGGGCAGTCCGATAAGCCGTTTTCGCCAGGTGGCGGCTCGCGGAATCGGGCGTGCTCATGGCTGGCCGCTTTCACGCGGGGGGCTTTACAGGCTCGGAAAGATTGCACAGCGTACACGAGCAACGGGCCACAACGTTCGATGAGGAGATCACGATGGATGAGCTGAGGCACCGGTATCGGCGCACACCGCCACTTTCGCTCGAGGGCTCCCGCGAGGTGCTCGAGGAGATGGCCAATCCGCCCAAGGACACCCCGGAGCGGCGCCGCATGTTCGAGCGGGTGCGCTTCATGGCCGCACTCCGCAAGCGCATGGCGGAGGAAGAAGAACTAGACCTGGAGCTGGCAGCAGTAAACCGGTAGGACCCACGGATCGCAGCACCAGATGTACCGGGCGAGTCAACAGGTGACGCGCCCGGTTTCATTTTGCCGACACTGAGCGATGAGTGATTCTTCGGTGGATGGGCTGCATGGTCTGAGCATGCGCAAGCTGGACGGTGATCTTCCGCCCGGCTTCGACTGCGGGCGTGAGAGCCAGACCCGCTTTCTGTATGACTATGCCTGGCACGATCAGCGGCAGCGGGTTTCCACGACGTATCTGTACCAGGCGGCGGGACTTCTCGCGGCGTACGCCACCGTCTGCATGGACGCGATCTCGCTGGGCAGCCGCGAACGGCCCAGTGCGATTCGGTACCAGGAGATTGGCGCGCTCAAGCTGGCGCAGCTCGGCGTCGACCGCACGTTCCAGGGCTGCGGATACGGCGCGCTGGCGGTGGCGGACACAATCGCGCTGGCGATCGACCTGTCCCAACGAGTGGGGTGCAGGTATGTCACGCTCGACGCCAAGCCGGACCTGGTAGAGTGGTATCAGAGTCTTGGCTTCGAGATCAACCAGCTCAAGCAGAAGCAGCGGATCGCTGCCGCGGCAGGCCGGGATCCGGACGAGATCCCCGTCAGCATGCGCTTCGATCTGCGGGAGGTGTGACGGGGAGGGGAAGCGTGCTTGCCGGCCGGGAGATGCGCGTCTAGGTTGGCAGGCCCGTCCCCCGATCCCCTCCGGAGACCATGCGCAAGGCGGATCTGATCAGTGGCGTGGAGCAGGTGAGCCGCGCCCTCACCGACAGCGGGCTCGAGCTGCCGCTGGTAGAGGTGGCGCGCCTGGGCTACCGCCGCGAGCCCGTGCCCGGCGAGCTGCTCACGCGCCTGCTGAGCGCCCTGCGCGACTACGGCCTGCTGGCCAACCGCTATACCCGCCCCGCCCGCCTCCTTTCCGAGCAGCTGGGAATCACCCCGCTGGAGCACGCGGACACCTGGTCGCTGCTGATCGCGGCCGAGAACCGCGCGCAGGAGGCGTTCGCGTACGCGGAGCGGGTTCGCTTCGCCACGCAGTACCTGCCGCGCGTGAGCGGACTGCTGGCGCAGGCCGGCATCCCCAGCGTGGACGCCGCCCGCCGCGGCGACGTGCAGAGCGGCGCCGACGTGCTGACGGTGCAGGTGATCGAATCTCCCCGCCGCTTCAGCACCCCCACGCGCCTGGCCACGCTGCTGGACAGCCTGGACCTGATCTACGGCGCCTGCGCGGTGCTGGAAGGCGCGGAGCCCAGCGGCCTCTCCGTGATCGCCTGCGACTCGGGGAGCGACAAGACCTTCGAGCTGATGGGTGCCGCGCCGGTGATCGCGGCGGTGCGCGCGCTGGTGCTTTCCGTCTGGGACCGCGTGGTCTTCTACCGGGAGCTGCCGGCGGCGCAGCGCTACCGCCTGGCCGCCGAGAGCCTGCCCGTGCTGGACCGGCTCAAGGAGCGCGCCCGGCAGGGGCAGATGTCGCCGGAGCAGGCGGAGCTGCTGCGCCGCCGCGTGGTGGAGGGCGCGGGCAAGTTCCTGGTCGCGGGCGCCACCATCCCCGAGCTGCAGGAGCGCGCCTACGCCAACCCTCGCACGCTCATGGCCCCCGCGCCCAAGCTGCTGGCCGCGCCCGTCGGCGAGTAGCGCGCTCCTCGTCCCGCACCCTCACGTCCTGCCCCCGCGCGCCGCACCTTCGCACCCGCCGGGTGGCGCCGGGCTCCGTGCCGCATCCACCGTCCACCGTCCTGGTGGAGCAACGTTCCGCGCGGGGCAGACCTCTCATATCGAGTTCCGACCGACAATCATCCCCCACGGAGGCGGATCATGCGGATGAAGACGATCTGGCGCGGCCTGGCGGGCGCCGGAGTGATGCTGCTCGCGCCGGTGCTGGCGGCGAAAGCGGGGGCGCAGCAGGTGCCGGATTCCGCCTTTGCGCCGCCCATCGCGCGGCCGGCGTTCGCGCAGGGCGCGGGGCCGCTGGTGCTGGTGGACGAGGCACACACCAACTTCCACACCGCCGACGGACGCTACTACGCGTTCGCGCAGCTGCTGCGGCGCGACGGCTACGTAGTGCGCGGCCTGCGCGAGCCGTTTACGCGGCAGGCGCTGGCGGGCGCGCGGGTGCTGGTGATCGCCAACGCGCTGCACCCGAGCAACGCCCAGAACTGGGCGCTGCCGACGCCCTCCGCCTTTACGCCGCAGGAGATCGCGGCCGTGGAAGCGTGGGTGCGCGAGGGCGGGTCGCTGCTGCTTATCGCCGACC
>DASQBH010001505.1:0-2025 GCA_035635315.1 Longimicrobium sp. | reverse complement strand
CGCGTTGCGAAAGACCAGCGACGTGCGCTTCGCCGTCTTCAGCGCCGCCATCGCCGCGTCGCACGCGGACTTGCCGGCGCCCACCACCACCACGTTGCGGCCGCGCACCTGCTCGGTCGTGTTGAAGCGCGTGGAGTGGAGAAGGGTGCCCCCGGCCTGGCGGAAGGCATCCTCGCCGGGAATCTGGGGAATGGAGGGTGTGCTGAAGGTGCCGTTGCAGACGGCCAGGAAGTCGAACGTCTCCGTGCGCGTGGTCTCGTCGTCCAGTGAGCGCGACCGCACCGTCCACCCCTCGCCGCGGGGTGCCGCGTGCTCCACCGCGGTGCGAAAGCGCACGTGCTCCGTAACCCCGAAGCGGTCGGCGTAGGCGGCCAGGTACGCCTGCACCTGCTCGCCAGAGGGGAACTCCGGGTACGAGCGGGGCATGGGAAAGTCGGAGAAGGCGTAGGTGTCGCGCGGGTTCTGCGTCGCCACCCCCGGGTAGCGCCGGGCCCGTGCCCACACGCCGCCCACCTCGTCCTCCGTCTCGAAAACCGTGACCTCGAAGCCTTCTTCCAGGAGCGTCTTGGCGGTCACCAGCCCGCTGATCCCCGCTCCGATGATTCCGACGCGCCGCATCCGTCCCTCCGCGTGATGGTCCGGGGGATTTTCCTCCACATCTGCAACGCATCAGCCGGCATTCTTTCGAACGAGAATGGGACGAACGGTGATTGTCCCGGGGCGAGCGGCGAGGCACTGTTGGCGAGGGGATGGGACGCGGTGCGGCCCCCGGCTGCCGTCCGGGGTGTCAGAGGATGCGTGGGGACGGCGTTCTTCTCGCCACAGGCCTCCGCTCCACCCGCACCCCGCCGCGCACCATGACGCTTTCCATCCGCCTTTCGCTGTTCGGGATCGCGCTGGCCCTGGGGCTTCCCGCCGGCGCGGGGGCGCAGAAGGGCACGCCGGTAAAGGGGGTGCTGGACACGACCTACGCCATCCCCGTCAAGGTGGATCCCGCCGACACCCTTCCGGACCCCGGCTGGCGCGAGGAGACAGCGACGCTTACCGGCACGGTCCGGGACGCGGAGACGGGCGGGCCGCTGCGCGCCAGCGTCGTCCCCGAGTCGGCGTGGGAGTTCACCGACGAGCAGGGCCGCTACACGGCGGATGGCCTGGAGCCGGGGCGGCGGACGGTGCGCATCGAGGTACGCGGCTTTGTCCCCGAGACGCGGATGGTGGAGCTGGCGCGCGGACAGACCACCACGCTGGACGTTGCCCTGCGCCGGGCGCCGCCGCCCTGCTGCACGCTGGCGGGAACCTGGCGCGTCCGCTTTGTCCTCCGGCGCCGGGGCGGGCTGGAAAAGGCGCCCGCGGACAGCGTGGTGGAAGGGCTGCTGACCTTCGCGGATTCCATCCCCGACCCCATGGGCGGCGAGTATGCGCTGCCGGTGAACGTGCGGACGGAGTTCGGCCTGTCGGACGTGGACTTCAGCCCCTTCTTCGGCGGGCGGATCGCGCGGGACGTATCCACCACGATCATGGGTCCCACCGGCGGCAACTTTGCGCGCGAGGCGGTGGCGCAGCTGTTTCACGGAGACTCGGTGGACGTCACCCTCATCCCGCGCATCTCGCACGGCGGCGTGTCGATGTGGGGCCGCCTGCGGGACGGGGCGGTGACGGGAAAGTGGGTGCAGCGATCCTACGGCCCCGGCGCCGCCGGCACCTTCCACATGCGCCGCGAAGGCCCCGACCGGGACTGAAGCCGATTTCCGGATACGCGGAACACGCGCTCGTCTCGTCGCGACGAAAACCTCTGCCGGGCCTCCGGAAACACGTGTCATTCTGAGGGAGCGCCTGCCCCAGGGCCGGGGCATCGCGCTGGACTGTGCAGCGCGACCGAAGAATCTCCATCCCCTCGCGCGGAACCCCTGCCCGGGCAACGCCCGGGAACTGCGTGCGAGGGAACGATTCTGCCGCCCAGCGTAAAGATTCTTCGGTCGGCGCCAGGCTCTGCAGCGAGAGGAGAGCGTCGGGCGGCGCCTCCCT
>DASQBH010001504.1:0-2300 GCA_035635315.1 Longimicrobium sp. | reverse complement strand
GGGTAGATGTCGGCGTTGTGAAAGACGATGCCCTCGCGCCCCGCCACGTTGCGCCGGAACCAGGCGCCGTACTCCGCGGCCGGCATGGTGACGCGCGTGCGGCGGACGGGGACGTTGTCCGCCAGCTCCAGCGTGGCCTGGGTGATCACCCCCAGCCCGCCGTATCCGCCGATGGCGCCGTAGAAGATCCCGGAGTTCTGCGTGGGCGACGCGTCGACGACCGTGCCGTCCGCCAGGACGATGCGGAACGACCGCACGGTGCTGATGATGGGCCCCAGCCCCGCGTACCGCCCGTGGACGTTCACGGAGAGCGAGCCGCCCACGGTGAAGTTGCCGTACGACTGCATCACCTTGATGGACAGGCCGTAGCGGTCGATGAACTCCTGGATCTGCCGCCAGGTGGCGCCCGCCTGCACGGTGACGGTCTTCGCGGTCGTATCCAGCTGCAGGATGCGGTTGTAGCGGCGCATGTCGATGTGCAGCGCGCCTTCGGTGGCCGTCTGCCCGCCCATGCTGAACCGCCCGCCGCCGATGGAGACGGGTCCGCTGGTCGTGCGGATCGCCTCGACGATCTGCGCCTCGGCCGTCGGCGCGATCTCGCGGCCCACCTCGATGCGGTAGAGGTGAGTGAAGTCCGTCACCACCGGCCCCGACACCGGCCCGATCACCCGCGTGCGGTTGATCCCCACCACCGTGGTGATGATGGTGATGATCACCGTAAGCACCACGATCCACATGAGCAGCCGCGCGACCTTGCGGGCCCCGCGCCCCGCCGCGCGCGCCACCCGCCGCCCGCGCGACACGCCGGCTTTGTCCTCATGACCGTCAGGCGCGCGCTCGGACGCCGCGGCCGGGTCGGCGGGCGCTTCGGGGCGCTGCTTCATCTGGTTCTCGCTGACTTCCATCTGGAAAATCCTGCGGGAGCTGCCGGGCGGGACTGCTGCGAGGTGCAACGGGAGGAGCGGATGCGCGTGGAGGAAAACGGTGGATTCCCGCTCCGGCGCACGGGTCCAATGTAGCAGCCGCGCCCGCGATTTCGCCACCTTCGCGAACGCCCGGCACGGTCACGCCAGATCCGGCGTACGGAGGGGGCGGAGAGGGGTTGCGCCGCTTGATTACTTTGGGCACTTTGGCGGCGGGATGATTCGTCCCGCGCCGCAAACCCCGCTGCCCGAGCCGCCGATTCCGATGACCCCGATCTATCCCCCGGCCGTGGACCAGCTGCTCACGCTGGGCCGGCCGTCATCCGGGCTCCCCTGGGCCGACTACCGGTCCATGGGTCTGGCGGAGGAGCACGTTCCCGCGCTCCTGGAGCTGCTGGGTGACGAGCGGCTTTCCTGGGAGGTATTCGATGATCACGCGGACGAAACGCCGTTCTGGGCAAAGGCGCACGCCTGGCGCGCCCTGGGGCAGCTGCGGGCGGACGCGGCGATCGAGCCGCTGATCCACATTCTCGTCGCCGGAGAGGACGACGATTGGGCCACCAGCGACATTCCCCAGGTGCTGGGGATGATCGGTCCAGCCGCGCTGCCGTCGCTCCGCACCGCGCTCCCCGCGGCGGCGCGGGGTTCGGATCCATGGCCCGCGATCACCCTCGCGACCGCGCTGCGGGAGATCGGCGCGCGCCACCCGGAGGCCCGGGAGCAGGTGGTCGAAGCGCTGGTCCGGCAGCTTAAGCTGTGGGAGCAGCAGGACGCGGAGGTGAACGGATTTCTCGTTCACGACCTGGTCGAGCTGCGCGCGACCGAGGCGGCGCCGGTGATGCAGGAGGCTTTTGAGGCCGAGGCGGTCGACGAGCTCATCATAGGCGACTGGGAAGAGGTGCAGGTGGCTCTGGGGCTTCTCGCCGAGCGCAAGACGCCGCCTCCACGCTTCATCTTCAACGTGCCGCGCGTCTTTGACCCCCGGCCCGCGCCGGTGCCTGGAGCCACCAGCGCCGCCGCCAGATCCCGTCAGCTGCGCAAGACGCAGAAGCAGGCGAAGAAGAGGCGGCGGAAGTAAACGCTTCACCGGACCATCGCTTGGCTGCGGACGCGCCGGTGCGAGAGTGTGGCGGCGTCTTCAATGCGCCTCCGCAGACTCCGGAGTCCGCCCCCTCCGCTCGCTCAGGCTCGCACCTCCCCCAAAACCCCTGGGGGAGGTTGAACTTCGCTTGCGATGCCTGCCGATTCAGTGTTGCGGACGCGCCGGTGCGTGAATGCCGCACACCGTCGGGCCGCCTAGTCCGCGCCAGGAGCGAATGATGCCCGTTACGAAGCGATTTTTGGTAACGTGCCGTCTGCCCGCGGAGCGAATGATGC
>DASQBH010001503.1:0-7087 GCA_035635315.1 Longimicrobium sp. | reverse complement strand
GGCCACGGGCGGAGCCGCGGGCGCCGCGGCGACGGGGCTGGCGGGCGGATCGAGAAGCAGCGCGACCAGGCCGCCGCTGGCCAGCCGCGCACCGGGCCCCGGCTGCTGGGCGGAGACCACCCACCCGGCGCTGTCGGCCAGCGCGTTGTCGACCACCGCGGTAAAGCCGGCGGCCGCCAGCAAGGTCTGTGCATCCGCCAGCGCCCGCCCCCGCACGTCCGGCACCGCGGCGGCGGAGTCCCCGGCCACCGGGGTGGTCACGACCGTCACCGATACGGCCGGGTTCTGGCCGTCAGGGCTCTGCACCGCCGAATCCTGCGCCGGCCGGGTCTGCGCAATCGGGTTCTGCGCCAGCGGCGGGCGCTGCGCGGGCGGCGGCGGCTGGGGACGGGCGGGCGGCGGGGGATCGGGACGCGTCGCAACCTGTCCTCCCACGGCCGGCGGCCGGGCCGCGGGCACCAGCCACACGCGGACGCGCGAGTTGGGGAGCATGGCCGATCCCGCCGCCGGCTGCTGGCGCGCGACCGTTCCCGGAGCGCCCGCCCCCGGCGCCTCCGCCTGCTCGCCGAGCGCCAGGCTGGAGCCGGACAGCGTCTGCCGGGCGCCCTCCACCGTCTGCCCCACCACGTTGGGCACGCGCACCAGCAGCGGGGCGACGGGGGTGTCGCGCGGCTGCTGGGCCACGCGCGCGGGAATGATCCACACCTGCACGCCGGACCCCGGCGCGACGGGAAATCCCGGCCGCGGGGACTGGCGGACGATGGTTCCGGGCGTGCCGCTGCCGGCGGCCTCTCCCACCGACTCTACCTGCAGGTTCACCCGCGCGAGCACTCCCCGCGCGTCCTCCACCGTCCGCCCGGCCAGGCGGGGGACGGTGACGAAGGCGGGGAGCCTGGGCTGCTGTGCGGGAGGCCGCGTGACGGGCGGGCGGGAGACCGGCGGCGGGGTGACCGCCACGGGCTGCGGCGCCAGCCACACCCCCACGGCGGACTTGGGCGCTACGGCGGAGCCCGCCCGCGGCTGCTGCTGGATGACGGTGCCCGGCGTGCCGCTCCCCGTCCCCTGGGCCACGCGCCCTATCTCCAGCCCGGCCGAGGCCAGCAGCCGCCGCGCCTCGTCCGGCGTGCGGCCGGAGAGGTCGGGGACGGTGACGAGTTGCTGCTGTTGAGGCGCCTGCTCCGCCGCCGGCGCGTTCGCGGGCGGGCGGCTGATGGTCGAGGGCGGGTTCAGCGGCGGCCGCGTGACGCGGGTGCCGGTGGGAATGTTCACCCGCGAGGTCGGCGTCGTGGTCGTCGTCGGGGCCGGCGCCCTGGCCGTGTCCTGCGCGTGCAGCAGGGCCGGCGCCGCAACGAGGAGCAGCGCCAGGGCGAGCCGGAAAAGGATGGGGCGAGAGGGACGCGCGGGTGGTTGCACGGCTCTCCTCCGCGTGGATGCAGATGGAGCGCGGAATCCGCGGCGGGAAAGGCCGCGGGCGGGGCGGGGATCCGCCGCCGGCTCTCCGCGGAGCCGGTGGCGCAAACGCATGATAAGAAGGGGCGCCGCCGGATGCAACGGGATCGCGCATCTGCCGGACCCGCAACGACAAGCGCCCCGCCGCGGATTCCGGGCGGGGCGCCGTTTTTCGGCCGATCGAGAGAGCCGGGCTGCTACGCGATCAGGGAGTAGATACGCTCACCTCGTAGCTGCCCTCGCCCCCCGCGGAGAACGACGTGGCCTGGATCACGTAGCGGCCGTCCTCGGGAAGCTCCAGCTCCAGCGAGCTGTCCAGCCCCTCGCCGTCCTCGGCGTCGTCGTTGGAGGCGATCTCGGCAAAGTTGCCGTCCACCATCCGCCCGATGCTCACGTAGGCATCGAAGTCCTCCGAGCGCAGGTCGATGCGCACGCGCTCGCCCGCGCGGCCGGTGTAGCCGTACGCGTCGTACCAGCGGCCGTCGTCCAGCTCCGCGTCGCCCTCTTCAAGCTGGCCGGTGGCGCTCTCGCCGCGGCGGATGGGGGTGGTGCGCACGGGGGCCTGCGCGGCGCGCTCCTCCGTCGTCAGCGTGTACTCGCCGGTCACGGAGCCAAAGACCCCGACGCGGATGAAGTACTCGCCCACCGCGGGCAGGGTGGCCGTGAGCTGGCTGGGTCCCGGCGTCACGGTCTCCAGCGGCGTGAACGTGCCGCCCTCGCGCGTCCCGATCTCGATGGACGGGTAGTTCTCGCCCATCTCCATGCGGATGCGCACGCGCTGCCCGGCGCGTCCCTGAAAGCGGTACAGGTCGTAGAAGCCCTCGCCGCCCTGGTCCTCGTACTCGGCGTCGCTCTCCGTCAGCGAACCCGTGACGGGGGTGCCGATGGTGAGGGGCTGCGGGCGGGGCTGGCGGATGGTGGCCGAGTCCAGCCGCAGGGTAAAGGCGCCGGTGCCGTCCTCGTCCAGCGACTGCGCCAGGAGCAGGTAGGTGCCCGCCGCGGGGACGGTAAAGCGCAGGCGCGAGCCCGTGCCCTCGCCGGTGCCGTCGTCGTCCGTCAGCATGTGGTCGGTAATGCCGCCCACGGTGCGCGCCACCGTGAGGTACGCGTCGAAGTCGTCGGACTGCAGCGTGGCGATGTACCGCCGCCCGGGCGACGCCTGAAACTGGTAGACCTTGAAGCGTCCGCGCTGGTACATCGCCGGGTCCGTCGTGGCGATGCGGCCGGAGACGCTCTGCCCCGGGCGCAACGTGGGAAACGCGCCGGGACGGGGCTGCGCGTGCGCGGGCGCCGCAATCGCGCACGCCAGCACCAGGCCGGCCGCCGCGGTACGGAGGGTCCTCATCGGGTGCACCTTTTCGGGAATTTTGCAGATGGATCGGTAAGGATGGGTCCAGCGGCGGGCAAGATAGGCGCGCACCGCACAAACGGACAAGAGGGACGTTTTGGGGAGGTTGGGGTGGGACAGGATGCACGGGGGCTTCGGAGGATTGGGCGCGAGCGGCAGGCGCCCCCCCTCCCCTGCCCTCTCCCACAAACTGCGTGGGGGAGGGAGAACGGCACACAGGTCGTTGCACGGGGGCTTCGGAGGATTGGGCGCGAGCGGCGGGCGCCCCCCTCCCCGACCCTCCCCCACAAACTGCGTGGGGGAGGGAGAACGGCACACAGGTCGTCAAGCGCGATCGAATTCTCCCCTCTCCGCGAGGAACGAGCGGGGAGGGGCCGGGGGAGGGGCACCCCGCGGACGCAGTTCGACGCTCGTTGACAGGCTTCGATCCGTCGGCTACCCAACCTCCCCCAGGGGTTTTTGGGGGAGGTGGGCGAGTGGTGCTCGCCCGGAGGGGGCGGACTTCGGACCGTCCGGAGCGCGTCGGCCCTGGCTCTGTCCGGCCATGGCGCGGCCGCGGGATCACGCGGGGGCTGCCGCGACCACCCTCCAGCACCCCGACAGCAGATTCTTCGGCCCTGCGACCCTCACAGGCATTCCGACAGAGCAGTGTGGGCGGGCCTCAGAATGACAGCGCACGCTTGCTTTCCCGGAGATAGACGGGCCCGAGCCGCTGAGCGCCGCTCAAGTTGACACCTCGTATCTCCGCTCCTAGCATACCGAACGACGTTCGGAGAGGCCGTGTCCGCGGGATGGGGAACGGAACTCGCCGGGGGCGGCCGGACCCGTGCGCGGGGCTGGACGAGCGAGCGATGACGACCTGTATCGACCCAACCGGGGGACGTATGCGAATCCGTAAGATCGGCGTGGTGGGCGCGGGGACCATGGGCGCGGGGATCGCGGCGCTGGCGGCCAGCGCCGGGGTGCCGGTGGTGCTGCTGGACATCCCCGGTGAGGACGGCGACCGCGGCGGGCCCGCAAAGAAGGGACTGGAGCGCATCGCCAAATCGAAACCGGCCGCGTTCATGGACCCCGACCGCGCGCGCCTGATCCAGACCGGCAACACCGAAGACGACCTGGAGCTGCTGGCGGACTGCGACTGGGTGGTGGAGGCCATCATCGAGCAGCCCGCCCCCAAGCAGGCCCTCTACGAAAAGCTGGAGAAGATCCTTCCCGAGCACGCGCTCGTCACGACCAACACCTCCGGCATCCCCATGTCGGTCCTGGTGGAGGGGCGCGGCGAGTCGTTCCGCAAGCGCTTCCTGGGGACGCACTTCTTCAATCCGCCCCGCTACCTGCGGCTGCTGGAGATCATCCCCACCCCCGAGACCTCGTCCGAGGCGCTGGACGCGCTGACGGCGTTTGGGGAGCGGATGCTGGGCAAGGGGGTGGTGCTGGCCAAGGACGTCCCCGGCTTTATCGCCAACCGCCTGGGCGTGTACGGCAGCGTGCAAACCATGCGGCTGATGCAGGAGCACGACCTGACCATCGACGAGGTCGACCTGCTCAACGGCCCCCTCACCGGGCGCCCGAAGAGCGCCACCTTCCGCACGGCGGATCTCAGCGGCCTGGACGTGCTCAAGCACGTGCGCGGCGGCCTGGCCGAGGCCACGGGCGAGGACTTCACCATGCCGCAGTGGGCGCTGGACCTCGTCGACCAGGGGCGGCTGGGGGAAAAGACGGGGGCGGGCTTCTACAGCAAGCAGGGCAAGCAGATCCAGACGCTGGACTGGAAGACGGGCGAGTACAGGCCGCAGCAAACGCCCGAGATCCCCGGCGTGGCCGAGATCGCGAAGAAGCCGCTGCCGGAGCGCGTACGCGGCGTACTTGATCTTCCCGGCAAGTACGGCGCGTTCGCCCGGGCGCAGTTCGCGCGCGCCTGGCACTACGCGCTCACCAAGGCGCCCGAGCTGGCGTACGACGTGGTCGGCGTGGACCGCGCGCTGGAGTGGGGCTTCGCAATGGAGCAGGGCCCCTTCAAGCAGATGGATGCGGTGGGGCTCGATGTCGTCCGCCAGACGATCGCGGCGGAGGGGCTGGACGAGCCGGAGCTGCTCAGGAAGGCGGGCGATTCTTTCTACAGCGAGGACGGGCGCACCTTCCTGGCCTTCGACGGGTCGCGGCAGACGCTGCCGGAAGCGGCGGGCGTGGTCTCGCTGGGCGCCGTCCGCCGCGCGGGCGGGGTGCTGGAGGAGAACGCCGAGGCCGCGCTGCTGGACCTGGGCGACGGCGTGGCGCTGCTGGAGTTCCGCAGCAAGATGGGGACGCTGGACGAGGGCGTGCTGCGGATGATCCGCACCGCCATCGAGCGCGTAGACCGCGAAGGCCGCGCGGGGCTTGTCATCAGCCACGAGGACTCCAGGGCCTTCAGCGCGGGCGCCAACCTGGTGGCCACGCTGGGCGCGGCGCGCGAGGGGCGCTGGGACGAGCTGGACGCCTCCATCCG
Organism: Longimicrobium sp.; assembly: GCA_035635315.1. GTDB lineage: Bacteria > Gemmatimonadota > Gemmatimonadetes > Longimicrobiales > Longimicrobiaceae > Longimicrobium. Next base: position 1,805 of record DASQBH010001503.1, on the reverse strand, counting down.
CTTCTTCCAGGAGACCACCACGGGGCTGCGCAAGGCGCCCTTCCCCGTGGTCGTGGCGCCGTTCGGGCTCACGCTGGGTGGCGGCGCGGAGATCACGCTGCACGCCGACCGCGTCCAGGCGCACGCGGAGAGCTACATCGGCCTGGTGGAGACGGGCGTGGGCCTGCTCCCGGGCGGCGGCGGCACCAAGGAGCTGCTCTTTCGCTTCACCAGCGAGCTGCAAAGCTACGAAGAGGCGGACCTGTTCGAGGGCGTGCGCCGCGCCTTTGGCCTGATCGCCATGGCGACGACGTCCGCGAGCGCACTGGAGGCGCGCAAGCTGGGCTTTCTGCGCGAGAGCGACCGCATCAGCATGAACCGCGACCACCTGATCGCGGACGCAAAGATGCGGGTGCTGGACCTGGCGCCGGACTACGCGCCGCCCCCGCCGCGGACCATCCAGGCACTGGGCACCCGCGCCATCGGCAACCTGCGCTACGGCGTGTGGTCGCTGCACGAGGCCGGGCAGATCAGCGAGCACGAGGTGATGATCGCCAGCGAAATCGCCCTGGTCCTGTGCGGCGGCGACGGCCCGCCGCGCCAGGTGACGGAGCAGGACATTCTGGACCTGGAGCGCGAGGGCTTCCTGCGGCTGCTGGGCACGGCCAAGACGCAGGAGCGGATTGAATACACGCTCAAGACGGGCAAGCCGCTGAGGAACTGATTCTCGCTACGGACGCATACGGCACAAGGAGATAAAGATGCACGAAGCAGTCATCGTGAGCGCCGTCCGCAGCGGCGTGGCAAAGGGCAAGTCCGACGGCTCGCTGGCCAACGTCCACCCGATCGACCTGGCGGCGGAGGTCATCAAGGGCGCCGTGGCGGCCGCGGGGCTGCAGCCCAAGGACGTCTGCGACGTGATGCTGGGGTGCGCCAGCCCCGAGGGCGCGCAGGGGGCCAACGTCGCCCGCCTGGCGGTGCTGCGGGCCGGCTTTCCCTACGAGGTGGCGGGGACCACCGTGAACCGCTTCTGCTCGTCGGGGCTGCAGACCATCGCCATGGCGGCGGCCAGCATCATGACGGGGATGGCGGATACGGTCGTCGCGGGCGGGGTGGAGATGATGAGCCGCATCCCCATGGGCGGCCACCACAAGGAGCTGCACCCCGAGATGACGGAGGCGTACATCGGGATGGGCTTTACGGCCGAGAACGTGGCCGAGCGGTGGAAGGTCAGCCGCGAGGACCAGGACGCCTGGGCGCTGCGCAGCCACCAGCGCGCGGCCGCCGCGCTGGCCGAGGGGCGCTTCGACGACGAGATCGTGCCGATCCGCGTGAACGGCGGCGAGCCCTTCAGGCGCGACGAGCTGGTGCGGCCCGACACCTCGCTGGAAAAGCTTTCCACGCTCAAGCCCGCCTTCAAGGCCAAGGGGACGGTGACGGCGGGGAACGCGTCGCCCTACAGCGACGGCGCGGGCGCGCTGGTGCTGACGAGCCGCGAAAAGGCCGAGGCGCTGGGGCTGCCGATCCTGGCCCGCTTCGTGGGATACGGCACCAGCGGCGTGGACCCCGCCATCATGGGGATCGCCCCGGCGCTGGCGGTGCCCAACGCCCTCAAGCGTACGAAGATGTCGATGGACGACATCGACCTGATCGAGTTCAACGAGGCCTTTGCCGCCCAGGTGCTGGCGGTGATGCGCGACATCGACCTGCCGGAGGAAAAGACCAACGTCAACGGCGGCGCCATCGCCCTGGGCCACCCGCTGGGCGCGACCGGCGCCAAGCTGAGCACGCAGCTCATCCACGAGCTGCGCCGCCGCGGCGGAGGG
>DASQBH010001502.1:0-6797 GCA_035635315.1 Longimicrobium sp. | reverse complement strand
CCCAGCTCGGCCAGCCCGCCCTGCAGCGCGCTGCGCAGGCGGGCACGGGTCACGCGGCGGTCCAGGAACCGCACGTCCGCCGCGTCGGCCCGCACCAGCGGCTGCAGGGCGCGCTGCAGCATGGCCTTTTCGCGCGCCAGGTCCAGCGGCGCCTGGCCGCGGGCGGCGTTCTCGGGAAGCAGCACCAGCACCCGCACGGGAAGCCGCACCTCCAGCCCCAGGTTGGGCGCCCGGCTGGGGAGGTAGCGCACCAGCGGCGTCCGCGTGCTGGAGGCGAGGAAGCGCTCGTCGCGGGGCAGGTAGACCAGCTCCCAGGGGATGGGGGCCAGCGCGGGCACCTGGTCCAGGTTCAGCCGCACCCGCACTCCCGCGCTCTCCTCGCGCTCCCCGCCCAGGCACCGGTCCAGCTGCGTCCCCACCGTCCCGTCCCCCATCAGCCCCTGGTACAGGGTGATCCCCAGGGCGCGCTGCGTGGCGGGATCCACGGCGCCACCGTCGCCCTCCTCCAGCGGCCGCAGCGCCCCGGCCAGCGCGTCCAGGTCCAGCGGCGCCGTCTCCTGCCGCTCGCCGTGCCGCGCGCCACAGCGCGCCAGCCGCACGTATCCCTCGGCGCCGCCGGGAAGGAGGACGATGTCCAGGTCGTGGTACTCCATTGCGTTCTTTCGGCGGGCGCGGGGGACGGCGTGGGTGCGATCGGGACCGGGGCGGTGGAACGGAACGGTGGGCGGCGGAGACGTCGCGCCTCACGGCGGTGCGACGAAGACGAAGCGGACGCGGGGCACGCCCTCCACCATCTGCAGCGCGAAGTGCGCGGGGGTGAACGCGCCCAGGGTCCGGTTTTCCATGGTGTTCACCAGCGTCGCGATCTGCAGGACGCGCTTTCCGCCCGCGCGCAGCGGCACGGGGTCGATCCAGCCCTCCTCCGACTCCAGCAGGACCCCCCGGGCGTTCCGCATCTGCTTGCGAAGCGCCGCGGGCGGTTCGCGGGTCACCCCGAAGTGCAGCGCCTCGGGGCGCTGGTGCAGGTCGGCCACCTTTACGCTCCCCTCGAACAGGCACAGCAGCACGCTGTCCGAAAGGCGCTCCATCCGCAGCAGGGGAAGGGGAGGGAGGGGGATGGCTCCGTCGCGCTCGTCCCCGGCGGTGAAGGTGTAGTCGTAGCCGTCCGCCTGCAGGGTGGGCCACCCGGCCACCACCTCCGAGCGCACCAGGAACCCGCTCAGCGTGCGGTTCACCAGCGCGGCGATCGCCGGCTGGTGCATCGCGTCGTTCTGCAGGTGGGCGCTGGTGGTGCGCCCCACGCCAAAGGCTCCGTCCAGCAGCGACGCCACCCACATCCGGTCCACCGTGAAGAAGCGGATGGACTCCACCGGCAGCATTCGCTCGTCGGGGACCAGGTAGTTGAAGGGAACGCCGTGCAGCAGGGCGGCGCGCGCCATCCAGTCCAGAACCACCTCCGGCAGCGGCGGCGCGGCGGTGGCCAGGGCGGGGGTGGAGAGGTGCGCCTGGCCCGCGTGCGCGCCCGCGTGCACCCAGCGCGCAAAGCCGTGCCGCCACCCGTACAGCGCGGCGGCAACGCGGTCGTTGTCCAGCGCCAGCAGCCGCCCCAGCTCCCACGCCGCCGCGTACCCGCCGTCGAACATCCCCTGGTCCCGGTGGTAGCGCACCAGCCGGTCGGCGGCGCCCACGGGAAAGCGGTCGGCCGGCACGCTCTCGCCGGCGCCGGGGGGCACCAGCGGGCCGTGGTACCACGAGACGGTGGCGGCGCCCCCGCGGAGTGCGTGGGGAAGGGGCACGTAGCCGCGCCGCAGGTACGGCTCGGCCGTGCCGCCGTGCGGCAGACGCAGCTCCGCCCTCCAGCGGTCCAGCCCCTCCAGCAGCCCCGCCAGCCCCGGCTGGTCGTCCAGGCAGGAGAATCGCCAGCTCTTCAGGCTCACCAGCCGCACGGTGGCGCCCACCACCGGCCCGTCGTCGAAGGTCCAGTTGCTCTCGCCGGCGTCGCCCCGGTAGCGGTTCTCCAGCGACACCAGGTGGGCCACGCTGGTGGCGTTGGGGGCGGGAAGGCGGTTGGCCACCACCACGGCCCACTCGTCGCCCGCCAGCGCGCCCGCGGCGTCGGTGGGGCGGCGCACGTGGGTCAGCCAGCGCAGCTCCGGCGCCGTGGGGAGCAGCGCCGTCAGCAGCGTGCGGGGCACCTCGATCACCGCCACGGGGTCGTCGGCGTGCTGTCCCGACTCCAGCGTGACGGCGGGCCACCCCGGCGCGGTGGTGGTGAGGGTGGAAAGGCGCACGTTGGGCGGGTTGGGGGGCGTGATCTCGTTTTCGCCAAACACCAGCACCGCCAGCCAGGGGATGGTGCTCTTGCTGGTGGTCCGGGCCTGCGAATCCCCGGCCACCGGGCGCACGGCCCGGCGCTCCCAGGGAAGCGTGCTGCGGCGCAGCACCACGTGCGGAAGCACGTTCGCATGGTCGCCCATGCTTCCCGGCGGGGGAAAGACCGACACCACGTCGTCGTCCTTGAGGGCAAAGCGCTCGCCCGCGACGTCGAAGGGCTGCGTGGCGGTGAACGTCTGCGCCAGGCCGGCCGCCGACGCGCTCAGCGTCTGGGTGACGGTGATCTCGTAGGCGCCGGCCGCCAGTCCCGGCCTGTGGTTTTCAGCGAACTCCAGCCGGGTGGGGACCGTCTCCGTGTCGGGCATGGGCTTTCGTCTCCTGTGGATCCATCCATTCGCCGCATTGTACCGGCCGCTCGCAACCGTCCCTCGCTCCCGATCCGCGAAAACCTAGCGCCCGCGCGTGTGCCGCTCACCTCCGTCGTGGAGCGGGACGGATGGTTCTCCAGATCGCGCATCAGGTGATCGTAACGGCCTGTTCCCGCGCGCTTCGTAGACCCATCCGCCGATCCGCATCCCTCCCCAGAAAACGCGGATGGCCCCCTGCCGCGCTTCCATCCCTCTCCCGTTTCCGACACCCCACGCCGGCTCGTGCCTCGTCGACCGGCACGGGATGCCGTCCGCCCACGTCCATCCGGCCTTCGAACCGGGGGAGCAGCGGAACCGGCACGAGAAAACTCTGCTAACTCTGCTAACTCTGCGTGAGGCCCATTCTTTTGCAGACTCGGCAGAACACCGTAGTGCGAGGCGTCTCCCAGTGATCGTCACGCCGATCCGCATCCCTCCCAAAAAACGCGGATGGCCCCCTGCCGCGCTTCCATCCTTCTCCGTTCCCGACACCCTCCACGCCGGCTCGTGCCGCGTCTGCCAGCACGCCATGCCGTAGGCTCACCTGAATCCGGCTTCGAACCGTGAGCGCAGAGGGAACGGCACGAGAAAACTCCGTTAACTCCGTTGACTCCGTGTGAGGCCCCATTCTTTTCCGCGGACGGCTTGGATCAGGAGGGCAGGGTGCCCACGCGCGGCGCGAACAGAAAGTCGTCCGCGGCGGAGCCGTCCAGGTCCACCACGAACAGCGCCGGGTCCATCCCCAGCCCCTGCAGCATCGTGTTCCGCGCCGTGACCGTCGCGTCGCTGGCCAGGGCGGCGCGCAGGTACGCCGCGCCCTGGTCGGTTCCCTCCGCAAAGCCGGTGATGGGGTAGGTGGCGATGGCCGTGTCCAGCGCCACGGTCTCGTACTGAAGGTTCTCGCGGTCGATGGCGTGCGTCTCGCTGGCGTGCGTCGGCGTGGCGGGGCGGATCTCGAAGCCGGCCAGCGTGTTGTCGATCCACGACGCGCCGTTCAGCTCCGGCTGGAAGGTGCCGCCCCACAGCGCCGCCGGGGCCTTCTTGCGCACCGGGGTAAAGGTGAACGAGGCCGTGGCGTCGACGCCGCTCCGCGTGAGGACGATGCCGTGCGTGCTGGTGGCGGCGCCGCGGCCCACCTGCATGGGCCCGATGCCGATGGTGGGCGCCGTCACCGTGACGTCCAGCCCGCTGCGCGTGGCGGCCGTGGCCGGGATCACCGAGCTGGTGGCCAGCACCAGCTCCTTGGGGTTCACGATCCACCGCTCGCCCGTCCCCGTGCCGGGCACCGTGCGCACCATCCCCCCCGACGCCGACACGCCGCACACCGCCGCGTCGGCGGGAAGGAACGATTCGCGGAACTGCGCCCAGGTAAGTGGCTGCGCCGGCGGCGGCGGAGAGCCGAACTCCACCGTGAACGACACGATGGACAGGTCCACGGTCGCCACGCCGGAGAACGGCGGCCCCCACAGGCTCACGTCGGCCCCCACCTCGGCCGTCACCTCCTGCGTCCCGAAGAATTCGAAGGTGTACGAGGCGCCCACGTTCACGTACATCCGCGCCTCGTAGTGGTACGGCTTCCACGCCAGCAGAAAGTCGGCGCCGGCGTTGAACCAGGCGCGAAAGGAGCCGCTCTGCCAGGTGGCCTGCAGCCGCCCGCCCGCCATCAGCGCGTGCGCCGTGAGCGCGAAGTACGCGTCGCCCTTGAGCGAAAGCTCCGGGGTGACCTGCCAGTTGAACGCCAGCCTCGGCACCCGCGGGTAGTGCGCCGGCGGCCGGTAGTGGGGATGGTATCCGCCCACGGTGAGCACGAAGTCGCCCGCGTGCGCCCCCGAGAACCAGCTGTAGAAGGCGAACCCGCCCGTGAGGTGGCAGTCGCGCGAGAACAGGTACGAGGCCGGCGTCAGCTGCCCCGCCACCCCCAGGAACCCTTCCTCCGGCAGCCAGGTGGCGCGCAGCGCCAGCTGCACCTCGGCCAGCGGCGGCGCCGTGCTCCCCGACAGGGGCGAGGGGACGATGGCGGTGGAGAGCCCCAGCACGTCCACCTCCACGCGCTGCCCCACCTGCACCGACAGCAGCGCGAACGAGTCGATCTGCTTCCACGAGGTGAAGCGCACGCCCACGGCGAAGAAGCTCTCGCCCGCCTGCACGGGGACGTAGTCGCGCAGGGCGGCCACCTTGGCCGCCAGCAGGGTGCGCTGCGCCGCGCCCCCCGCGGGGGGAGGGGCGGCGGCACCCTGCACCGCGTCGGCCACCAGGGGAAAGGCCGCCACCTGCTCCAGCGCCGGCATCCGCAGCGCCCGGTTGTAGCCGAACCCCGCCGCCAGCCCGGTGACGAAGAAGAAGGCCGGCCCGCCGATGGCGCGGGTGAGCACGGCGTACAGAAAGAGCGAGCGCTGGCCCTCCAGCTCCGCGTACGAGCCGATGGCGCTCAGCGAAAGCGCCTTCGTGCGGATGACCGCCATCCCGTCGTACTCGTCCGCGCCCCCGGCCGTAGCCGCGGGCATGCGCAGCAGAAAGCCGCCTACCTCCACCTGTCCGTTGTCGTAGCCGATCCCCAGGCCGCGCAGGGAGAACTGCGGGGCCAGGACGCCGGTGTTCAGCTGCGCCAGGGTGATCCCCGCGCCCAGCCCGTCCAGCGACAGCGTGAGCCCCGCGGCGGTCAGCGAGGCGTCCAGGTAGAACCACAGCGCGCCCCCCTTGTAGCGCACCCCCACCCGCTGCAGTTGCAGGGGGCCGAACGACTTCTGCACCGGCATCCAGCTCACCCCGTCGGGGGTGGAGACGCTTCCCTCCGGGTCCAGGGCGGCCGGCTGCGAGGGGTTGGACGAGGTGTCGGTGAGGTTTCCCGTCGCCGAGTCCATCGCCACGGGAAGGCTCAGGTCGACCGTCGTGCCGCCGATCTCCAGCGTGGTGGCCAGCGACAGCCCTTGGTCCAGGTCGCGGTCGGGAAGCTCCAGCCCGCCGGCGGGGACCAGCGCGCGCAGGGCGGCCACCTCGCTCTGCGCCAGGTCGCGCGAGGCGAGCAGGGGGCGAAAGGCCAGCCGCAGCGACTGCGCGTCGGGAAGGGCGCTCCCCACCAGGGGCAGGTTGGACAGGTTCACCCCGCCGCCCACGTCGGCGCCCAGGACGAACGCGGCGGCGTCGGTGCCCGACGCGCCCCGCCAGGCGAACAGCGCGTCGCGCAGGGTGATCTCCAGGTTCTGCGCCACCTCGACCAGCTCCGCGTCGCTGGTGAGGGGGGCCACCAGCGTCCCCAGGCTCACCGTGCCGCCGGCCAGGTCGTGGTAGCTGGCGGCAAAGCGGGTGGCGGTGGTGTCCTGGTCGAACGCCAGGGCGAACTCCAGGTCACCCAGGGTCAGGATCCCGCGGAAGCGCCTGCGGTAGCCGGTGCCCGAGGGCTGCAGGTCGATCACGACCACCAGGTCCAACTCGTGGCTGGCGTCCAGCTTCAGCTTCGTCTCCCCGGAGAAGGAGAACGCCCTGGTCCCCGTATCGAACGAGACGTGCAGGCTGGTGATGACGGCGCCCGAGAGGGAGGCGGGGACGGCCCCCCCCGCGCCGAACGCCGCGGCCAGGTCCGTCGCCAGCGTGCCGATGGCGATCGTCTGCCCGGCCCCGGTGCTCCCCTCGAACGTCCAGGACGACTCCCCGCCGTCGCGGGTGGCGGAGACGTTCACCGCCACGTTGCCGATCTCGAGCAGGGCCTGCACCTGGACGGCGACCTCCGGTTCGCCCGCCGCCTGGTCCCAGGCTACGTCGGCCACCAGGCCGGTCAGCGCCAGGCCGTCGGTCAGCGTCCAGTCTCCGTCGACCTCGATGGAGAGCGAGTACGAGCTCCCCGAGGGCCAGGCGCGGAACCAGAGCCGGTCGATCTTCAGGGCCGCCGGCATTCCGTGGGCGCCGCCCAAGTGCGCCGCGATCAGCGGCGACAGGTCCACGGCGCTCCCCTCCGCCAGCCCTCCCTGGATGCGGAAGTCGGGCGCGTCGGCGTACACCTCCAGCTCCACCCCACCCAGCGTCAGCCGCCCCTCGATGGTGGTGAAGACCTGCGCCCCC
>DASQBH010001501.1:0-2669 GCA_035635315.1 Longimicrobium sp. | reverse complement strand
CACCTCCCCCAAAAACCCCTGGGGGAGGTTGGGTGGAGGCCGGTAATAGGGCGTCCAGACCAGCCCTGCAGTTCGGCAGACAGACCTTGATCTACTGAACCGTGAAGTCTTCCGTCTTCGGGCCGTCGGTCTTGCGGCCGGTGGTGTCGCCGAGAACGACCTGGACGTAATAGGTGCCGGCGGAGAGCACGGGGAGCCACACCTGTCCCCGCTTGCTCCACTGCGGCGCATCTGGCTTGATGGCCGCCTTGCGGCTGATGAAGGGGAGCTCGTTACGGGCATCGTGCAGCGTATACGCCAGCGGAAGCGTGCTCCCCTTGTAGCCGTCGATCTTGAGCAGCACCTCCACCGCCACGCCCCGCGTCTCTCCGGTCGACGCGGCATCCTTCTCCTGCTCCAGGCGAGCGCTGTCGGGCATCGCGAGATACTGCTGGCGCGATACGCCGGTCTGCATGCCGACGATCTCCACGTCGGCCCGCGACTCTCCCCCGCACGCGGCGAGCAGGCCGGCAGAGGCCAGGACGGCAAAGGTGGATCGGATGATGGACACGGAGCTCTTCATCAGGCGGGTCGGTGGGGTTGAAGGGAGCAGGCGCGGACACGCGGGCGGATGATTCACCCGCTCATGCCGCGGAATCGCTTTCCGCCGCGGCGCGGTGCCAGGCGGCGACGATCTCGTCCGCAAGCTCGCTGCGCGGGCGCGTGGCGTCCAGCCAGACGGCGCCCTCCGGCAGCTTGGTGCGGAACCAGGTGAGCTGGCGCCGGGTGTAGGCGCGCGTGTTGGCCCGCGCCAGGTCCAGCGCCTCATCCAGCGACCGCTCGCCGCGAAAGTACGGAAACAGCTCGATGTAGGCGTGTGCGTTCAGCCCCGGCGCGTCCTCGCCGTATTTCTGCACCAGGCCGCGCACCTCGTCCAGCAGCCCGGCCTCCACCATCTCCGTCACGCGGCGGTCGATGCCGGCGTACAGGCGGTCGCGCGGCACCTCCAGCACAAAGGGCAGCACGGGGACCGGCGCCTCTTCCGGCGGCGAGTGGCGGTGCCACCACGGCAGCGTGCGGCCGGTGAGCAGCGGCACCTCCAGCGCGCGCATCAGCCGCTGGCGCCCGCCCCAGTCGCGCAGCCGCTCGGCGGATTCAGGATCGAGCGCCGAGAGCCAGCGGTGCAGCTCCGCGTCCGACTGCCGCTCCATCCACTCCAGGAGGCGGGCGCGGCGGTCGGGATCCAGCTCCGGCTCCTGGAAGATGGGATGCGTGAGCGCCCGCAGAAAGAACCCGGTGCCCCCGACGAGCATCGGCACGCGGCCGCGGGCGCGGATCTCGGCGATCTTCTCGCGCGCGTACGCCGCCCAGCGCGCCGCGTTGAAGCGCTCCGACGGCTCGGCGACGTCGATCCCCCAGTGCGGAATGCCGCCCTGCTCCTCCGGCGTCGCCTTGGCCGTGCCGATGTCCATCCCCCGGTACACGGCCCGCGAGTCCATGGAGATGATCTCCCCATCCAGCCGCCGCGCCACCTCGATCGACAGCGCGGTCTTGCCGGAGCCGGTGGGCCCGACGAGGGCCAGGGCGTCAGGCACGGGGCCTCACTGGGCCCTCACCCGGCGAGCCCTCACCCGGCTCGTTCCTCGCCTGCCCTCTCCCGCAAACTGCGCGGGAGAGGGGATATACGGCACGGGCAATCGGACGCTTCGGAGAGGTTGGTGCGGGATGGTAGGCCGCCCCCCTCCCCGGCCCTCCCCCACAAACTGCGTGGGGGGGGGAGAACAACGGACGGTTCGGAGCGGGATCGAATTCTCCCCTCTCCGTGAGGAACGAACGGGGAGGGGCCGGGGGAGGGGCACCCTGCGGACGCAGTGCGGAGCCAGTCGCCGAGCTTCGATCCATCGGCAACACCAACCTCCCCCAGCAGTTTTGGGAGAGGTGGGCGAGGTTTACGAGCCCGGAGGGGGCGTCCGCGCGAGACTCGCCAAAGACACTCAGGATCGTCACCCGCTCCTCCCGAACCGGCGGTGCAGCTCCGTCAGAGAGAGCTGGATCACCGTGGGGCGGCCGTGGATGTCGTGGTAGGGGAGCTCGGTGGCGAACAGGCGGTCGAAGAGCTCGGCCATCTCGCGCTGGCTCAGCTTCTGGCCGGCCTTGATGGCGCCCTTGCACGCCATCGACAGCGCGATGCGCTGGTGCTGCGTCCGCGCGCTGTCCACCAGCGGCGACCCGTCGGTCAGCTCCGCCACCATCTCGCGCAGGCACCGCTCCGCGTCGAAGTACGGATGCGGGTTGGGCACGGCGTGCACGATGATCGACCGGCCGCCGAACGGCTCCACCTCGAACCCCGCGCGCTCCAGCACGCCCCGGATCTGCTCCACCAGCGCGTACTCCGCCGGCGACAGGCGCAGCGTGAGCGGAAAGAGCAGCCGCTGGCTCTCCGCACCCACCCCCGCGTCGAAGCCGCGCACGATCTCCTCGTACAGCACCCGCTCGTGCGCGCTGTGCTGGTCCACCATCACCAGCCCGGTGCGCGTCTCGGCCAGGATGTAGGTGTTGTGGATCTGCCACATCACCGGCGCGGCGCCCGCGAACAGGTCCGCCGGCACCCCGCGCTTTCCATCCTCCTCCCCGTCCACCGAAGGCCCCGCGCTCCCGCCGGTGACGAAGAGCGTCATCTGCGAGACGGG
>DASQBH010001500.1:0-2194 GCA_035635315.1 Longimicrobium sp. | reverse complement strand
GGCACGGGCGGGCTCGGCGGATCGACCGGCGGGACGACGGGTGGCGACCTGGGCGGCACGAGCGGCGGATACGGCGGCTCGACGGGCGGCGCGGGTGGATCGACCGGGGGGCTGGGTGACGGAAGCCCGGGGCTGGGGGCGACGGGCGGAACGGGCGAGGTGGGGGGGACGGGCGACGACTTCGACCTGCACGAGCCCACCTACCGGCGCCACTACACCACCGTGGGCACCGAGACGGCCGGCGGCAGCGGGACGTACGAGGAGGCGCGCACCGGCTACGTCGCGGGGCACGCCGCCGCCTCGAACCCCGCGTACGCCGACCGCACGTACGAGGAGGTGGAGGTAGACCTGGAGCGCAACGTGGGCGCCGAGCGCTTTGGGCGGGTGCGCGAGTTCGCGCGGCACTCGTTCGAGTGGAAGCGCGTGCTGGCGGGCGTGGCGCTGGTGGCGGGCGGCTACTGGGCCAGCAAGAAGCTGTTCAGCGCCGCCAGCGAGCTGTCCGAACAGGACGAGCAGGACTGCCGCACCTACTACGACACGCACCCCATGCGCTCGGTGGGCGTGCCCTACAGCCAGGCACGCACGGTGTACGTGCTTGGCTACGTGGCCGGCCGCAACCCCGATTACGCCGGCCGTGCGTACGACGACGTGGAGCCGCACCTGCGCGGCGGCTACAGCGGCCGGGGCACGGGGAGCTACGACGCCCTGCGCGACTTCGGGCGCCGCGGCTACGAGCGCAGCAGCACGCGCGGCACCGTCTGACGCGCGCCCGCTCCCGGGGCGGGCCACCCGGCCCGCTCCGGGACGCTTGCGCAATCGCGGGCGCTCGTGGAGCTTTGGAGCCGTACGTCGCATGACCCCATACCATCCACGAGCCGCCCGATGAAGCGCTTTCTCTGCCTCCTTCTTCTCCTTGCCACCGCCGCCTGCGGCGCGACCACGGCCTCGCTGGCGCCGGAGTCCATCAACTTTGCGCCTGCGCTGCAGGTGGACCTGGCGTCGATGCAGCGCACCAGCACCGGTGTATATTTCCGCGACCTCTCCGAGGGCGAAGGGCCGCTGGTGCGGCGCGGGAGCAAGGTGCGGGTGCACTACACCGGCTTTCTTCCCGACGGCACCCGCTTCGAGCAGGTGGTGCCGCCCGCCGTGCCCATCGAGTTCACCGTGGGCGACCGCACGGTGATCCCCGGATGGCAGAGCGGGATCATGGGGATGCGCGCCGGTGGAGAGCGGCAGATGGTGATCCCCGCCTCGCAGGCGTACGGGTCGCGCCAGGTGGGCCGCGTGCCGCCCCACTCCACCCTGGTGTTCGTCGTAAAGCTGGTTTCCTCGCGCTGAGCAGGGTGTTGCCGAACCCGGTCAAGGTGTGTCATCCTGAGGGAGCGCCACACGGAACGCGAATTCCCACAATCACTTGCGCGCGACCGAAGGATCTCCTCCCGGTGGCCTCGGGGCTGGCTGCACGGCGCTGATCCATCCCCGCGGCTCTGCCGGCGAGATCCTTCGGTTGGCGCCCAGGCCGGTCGTACGAGCAGGCTGTGGAGCGGCGCCTCCCTCAGAGGGTGTTGCCAAACCTCAGGCATGAAAAGAAGCGATGTCATCCTGAGGGAGCGCGCCACGTGTAACCAGAAGTCACACAATGACCTACGCGCGACCGAAGGACCTTCTCCCGGCTCGCGGGGGACATGCTGCACGCCGCGGATCCGTCCCCTCGGTTGTGCTGGCAGGGTCCTTCAGTCGGCGCCAAAGCACGTCGCAGCAACAAGGTGCAGCGCGGCGCCTCCCTCAGGATGACGTCGCCGCTTCCACGCCTGCAGAGGTTTAGCAACACCCTCTCAGGAAACCAAAGTTTTTGCGCAGGTTTTAGCAGCACGTCCGGCGGACTCGTCCCGCGAAGCCTCTCCGTTACCCCGTGCATCCAGACCACACCATCCCGCGAGCGACCCTCATGCATCGACGCCTCATCCTGCTGTGCATGGTGATCACCGCCGGCTGCAGCGCCGCCGCGCCGGCCCCGCCCGTCGTGCCCGAGCCCATCACCTTTGCGCCCTCGCTGCAGGTGGACCTCAGGGCCATGCGGCTCCTTACCACCGGCGTCTACGTCCGCGACCTGGCGGTGGGCGAGGGCCGGCCGGCGCGGCCCGGCAGGCGCGTGGCCCTGCGCTACGCGGGGTTCCTTTCGGACGGCACCCAG
>DASQBH010001499.1:0-2247 GCA_035635315.1 Longimicrobium sp. | reverse complement strand
CATCACCAGCGCCCATCTACGCATCGCTTCTCGGGAAGTAGAGGTACGCACGTCAGCCGCCCCAGGGCCCGCGCGGCGGCCGGGGCCCCCGCGGCCCGGGGCCGATGCGGATGCCGAAGCCCCCGCCGCCCAGGTTGAAGCCCCCCTCGCCGAACGGCCCGCCGCCGCGCGGCTGGGGAAGCTTGAGCTCGTTGTGCTCCAGCCGGTCCAGGAACGACTCCAGCTTGTCCTGCGTTCCACTCTGCACGGCGCCGTAGATGCCGCGCATTCCCCACCACGAGCCCAGCAGCGTGGGCAGGCTGAGCAGGGCCAGCGGGTCGATGATGGGCGTGGCCAGCACCGCGGCCGCGATCGCCGCCGCGCCACCGCCGCCCACCGCGGCCGCGCCCGCGGCCAGGCCCGCGCGCGTGCCGGTGGTGTCGACGGTGACCTCCACCAGGCAGCTGTCCGCGTCCAGCGCCGCGACGGAAACGTCCAGCTGCGCCAGGTCCATGGCCGCGTGCGACGCGCCGAACTTGCGGGCGGCGCGCCCCATCACCGCGGCCACGCCGGTGCCGCGCACGTAGCGCGTGCGGTCGGGAAAGCGCCGCTGCACCAGCATGTACTCGCACTTGAGCAGGTACTCCTCCACCAGCAGCCCCGTCGCTGCCGCGGGGCGGCGTACGGTGCGGGCCGCGCGGATGCTGCCCGGCCCCACCGCCCTGGCCAGCAGCCCGCGCTCCTCCGGCGGCCGCCCGCGCACGTCGGTGATGGCGCGGCGCACGGTCACCGGGTCCAGCCCCAGCTCCTGCCCGATGCGGATGACCTCGCCCTCGGAGATCCCCTCGTCCGGCGTTCCCGCGGCCGACTGGATCTCCACGGCGCGGCGGATGACGGCCTCGAGCTCCTGCGAGCTCAGGCGCCGCGCGGGAAGCCCGCCGCCGGGTGCCGGGGGCTTCGCGGGAAGGTTTCCGCCGGACGATCCGCTGGAGTCGGTCATGGAAGAAGTACCGGGTGCCGAGTGTCAAGTACCGGGAAGATCATTCTACTCGGCACTTGGTACCTGGCACTAGGCACTTTTGGTTTCAGGCCGCGATCGCCTGCGCGCCCGCGGCCGGGAACGCCTCCACCACCAGCGCGATCCCCTGCCCGCCGCCGATGCAGGCGGTGCCCAGGCCGAACTGCTTGCCCTGGCGCCGCAGCTCGTGCAGAAGGTGCACGGTGATGCGCGCGCCGCTCATCCCCAGCGGGTGGCTCATGGCGATGGCGCCGCCGCTCACGTTGGTGCGCTCGCGGTCCAGCCCCAGCTCCTTTTCCACCGCGCAGTACTGCGACGCGAAGGCCTCGTTCACCTCGACGAGGTCCATCTGCCCCAGGTCCATCCCCGCGCGCTTGAGCGCCGCCCGCGACGCCGGCGCCGGGCCGATCCCCATGTGCTTGGGCTCCACCCCCGCGATCCCCCAGCTGACGAGGCGGCCGATGGGCTGCAGGCCGTTGCGCTGGGCGTACGCCGCGCTGGCGATCATCACCGCCGCGCCGCCGTCGCCGATCCCCGACGCATTGCCGGCCGTCACCGTACCGCCCTCCTTGAAGTACGGCTTGAGCTTGCCCAGCGACTCCATGGTGGTCTCGGGCCGCATGTGCTCGTCGCTGGCGAACTGCGTCTCGCCCTTGCGGCTCTTGAGGATGACGGGGGTGATCTCGGCCTCGAACCGCTTTTCGCCGTGCGCCGCGCCGGCCAGCTGCTGCGAGCGGAAGGCGTACTCGTCCACCTGCTCGCGGGTGATGCCGTACTTGTCGGCCAGGTTTTCGGCCGTCACCGCCATCGAACAGCCGGCGAACGGGTCGGTGAGCGCCTCCCACAGCAGGTCCTCGTAGAACTTGCCGGCGGGCCCCAGCCGCTGGTCGCCCCAGCGGGCGCCGCGGATCACGTGGGGCGCCTGACTCATGCTCTCGGTGCCGCCGCACAGCGCCACCTCGGCCTCGCCCAGCATGATCTCCATCGCCCCGCTGACGATGGCCTGGAATCCGCTGCCGCACAGGCGGTTGAGCGTGAGCGCCGGCGTGTCGATGGGCAGCCCGGCCTTGAGGCCGATGTGGCGCGCCAGGTAGATGGCGTCGGACGAGGTCTGCAGCGCGTTGCCGAAGACCACGTGGCCCACCTCTTCGGCGGGAACGCCGCTCTCGGCCAGCGCCGCCTTGGCGGCGAACACGCCCAGGTCGGTGGCGCTGAAGTCCTTGAGCGACCCGCCAAAGGTGCCCATCCCC
>DASQBH010001498.1:0-2986 GCA_035635315.1 Longimicrobium sp. | reverse complement strand
GGACGGCCCCATCGCCTGCTCCGCCATCGAGCACAAGGCCGTGCTCGCGGCATCGAAGGCCGCCGCGGGGGATGAGGATCGGCTCCGCATCCTCCCCGTCGACCAGCACGGCGTGGTGGATGTGGATGCGCTCGCGGCGATCGTGCGGGACCGGGCGCCGTCGCTGGTCTCGGTGATCTGGGCGAGCAACGAGGTAGGCGCCGTTCAGCCGGTGGAGCGGGTGGCGGAGGTCTGCGCGGAGGCGGGCGCTCCGTTCCACTCCGACGCGGTGCAGGCGCTGGGCAAGGTGCCGGTGCGGGTGGACCGGGTGCCGGTGGATACGCTGGCGTTCAGCGCGCACAAGCTGGGCGGCCCGCGCGGGGCCGGCGTGCTGTTCGCGCGGCGCGGCACGCGAATCGAGCCGCTGCTGCACGGCGGCGGACAGGAGCGGGGCCTGCGCCCGGGGACGGAAGACGTGGCCTCCGCCGTCGCCTTTGCGGTGGCGGCGGAGCTGGCGGAGGCGGAGCGGGAGGAGACGATGGCCCGCGTCGCCGCGCTGCGGGACCGGCTGGAGGCGGGGCTGTGCGAGCGCATCCCCGGCCTGCGGATCAACGCCGCCGCCGCGCCCCGCCTGCCGACCATCAGCAACCTCTCCGTCCCCGGCGCGGACCCGGAGATGCTGCTGATGGCGCTGGACCTGGAGGGGATCGCCGCCTCGTCGGGATCGGCGTGCAGCAGCGGGGCGGTGGAGCCGTCGCACGTGCTGCTGGCGATGGGCCTGCCGCCGGAGCTCGCCGGCCCGTCCGTGCGCTTCTCGCTGGGCCGCGACACGACGGCGGAGGACGTGGAGCGGGTGCTGGAGGTGCTTCCGCGCGTCGTGGAGCGCGTGCGGATGTAGGGGCCCCCACCCGGCTCGGACCCTCACCCGGCTCGTTCCTCGCCTGCCCTCTCCCACAAACTGCGTGGGAGAGGGGATAAACGGCACGGGCTGTGGTGCGCTTCAGAGGATGCGGGGCGAGGGGCGGGCGCCCCCCTCCCCGGCCCTCCCCCGCAAACTGCGCGGGGGAGGGAGGTGCGACGCACCTCGAAGCGGGATCGAAGTTTATACCCTCTCCCGCTTGCGGGAGAGGGTGCGAGCCTGAGCGAGCGGGTGAGGGCTCCCCGCCGGAGCGCGATCGAATTCTCCCCTTTCCGCGAGGAACGAGCGGGGAGGGGCCGGGGGAGGGGCGCCGCAGGGGCACGCCCAAATTCAGCAGTTCAGGAAGATTCGATGGAGAAGAAGAACGTCCTCGTCGCCATGTCGGGCGGCGTGGACTCGTCGGTGGCGGCGGCGCTGCTCGTGGAGCAGGGGCACAACGTCATCGGCGTGACGATGAAGACCTTCTGCTACTCGGAGGCCGACGCGCAGGCGGACGGTCCCACCCGGTCGTGCTGCGGCCTGGACGGGATCATGGACGCGCGCATGGTGGCCGACCGGCTGGGCATTCCGCACTACGTGTTCGACGTGGAGCGCGAGTTCACGCGCGACGTGATCGACGACTTCGTGAGCGAATACGCCGCCGGCCGCACACCCAACCCCTGCGTGCGCTGCAACGGCAACACCAAGTTCCGCGACCTGCTGCGCCGCGGTAAGATGCTCGGCTGCGACTTCATCGCCACCGGCCACTACGCGCGGATGGGGACGGACGCGCGCGGCCAGGCCGTGCTGCTGCGCGGCGTGGACGAAAAGAAGGACCAGTCGTACTTCCTGTGGGCGCTTCCGCCGGAGATGCTTCCGAAGCTGATGTTCCCGCTGGGCGAGCTGACCAAGCCGGAGGTGCGCGAGATGGCGCGCCGGCTGGGCCTGTCCACGGCCGAGAAGCCGGAGAGCATGGAGATCTGCTTCGTCCCCACGGGCGACTACGCGGGGTTCCTGGGCAAGCGGCTGGGCGCCGACCACGCCGCCCTCTCCCCCGGCGCCCTGGTGACGAGCACCGGCGAGGTGATCGGCGAGCACGACGGCTACGCGCGCTACACGGTGGGCCAGCGCCGCGGCCTGGGCGGCGGGCGGTCGCTGCCGCTGTACGTGATCGGCACCCGCCCGCAGACGCGCGAGGTGGTGGTGGGCACGGCGGATGAGCTGCTGCGCGGCGACGTGGCCATCGGCGAGCTGAACTGGCTGGCTCCCCGGCCCGCCGCCGGCGACGCCATCCGCGTGCAGATGCGCCACCGCGCCCCCGCCGTCGCCGCGCGCGTGGAGGCGGTGGAGGACGGCGTGGTGCGGCTGGCGCTGGACCAGCCGCAGCGCGCCGTGACCCCCGGCCAGTCGGCCGTGATGTTCAGCGGCGACGTGGTGCTCGGCGGCGGCCGGATCGCGTCGTAGCTTCAACTTCTGTAAGTACCCGGGCCGAGCGAGGTTCAATGGAAAGCAGGAGCGGCGCCGTGTGTTACTGCTCCCGCTCCTGATCGTCAAACCCCGACACAGCTGCCTTCACCTTCCAGTTCGACTCAGAAATCCTGGCGAATTTGCTCCGCGGAGATTATCCGTGTTGTCAGCAGGCGCAAGTCGTCGTGCGTGTATTTACTACCTTTAATCTTTAAAACATCCTCAACCATCGGAAGAACCTCTCCTTCGGTAGCGACGATGATATACCGGATGTCGCGAGGCTCAAAACCGAGTCGACTCTCCTCACGGACCGCTCTGTTTAGTTGAGTGACCGTCGGTTGATCTAGATAGTCCCCTTTCTCAATCATCCAGCCTCGATCCCTTAGGTTCTCAGGAACGAATCTCCATTCACGCTCGTTATAAAAACGGACGTCTTCAATATATGCTCCGTCGCGCCAAAATTTTCCGCTATATGGCTTTATGTAGGACAAGATCTGTCCAATGGCTCGCTCCGCGTCCAACGGCCATTCATCCTTCTCGAAGGATTTCCAAAGTTTCGATAGATTTTCTCTGACTGCTGAACCTGGATATGCGTAAAGCACCGGAGTCACGCCGTGCGTTTGACCCCACTCTTTTGAGAGC
>DASQBH010001497.1:0-11277 GCA_035635315.1 Longimicrobium sp. | reverse complement strand
GAAAAGAACCTGTGGGGGAACGTCCGGGACCGCACCGTCGAGACGCTGGAGGAGCTGCGCCGCCGCGGCTACCGGCTGGGCGTCATCAGCAACGCGGACGGCCGCGCGGAGCAGGCGCTCGATGCCGTGGGCCTGCGCGGGCATTTCGAGCTGATCGTCGATTCCGGGCTGGTGGGCATCGACAAGCCCGATCCGCGCATCTTCCACCACGCGCTGGAGCTTATGGGCGTCGCGCCGGAGGAGGCCGTGTACGTGGGCGACATCTACGAGATCGACGTGCAGGGCGCCCGCGCCGCGGGGATGCGCGCCATCCTCATCGACCCTTTGTGGAAGTGGGACGACAGGGACTGCGAGCGCATCCGCGGCCTCCACGACCTGCTCGACGTGCTGCCGTGACAAACCGCGGGTGGTGGGACGGATACTTCGACGAGACGTTCGTCGACATCTACCGCGACTTTCTTACGCCGGAGCGAACCGAGCGCGAGATCCAGGGGCTGCGCGAGATGGTGCCGCTGCCGCCGGAGGCAGAGGTGCTGGACCTGGCCTGCGGCTGGGGCCGGCACTCCGTGGAACTGGCCCGCTCCGGCTTCAAGGTCACCGGCCTGGACTGGTCGCAGACGCTGCTGGCCCGTGCCAGGAAGCGCGCGGAGGCCGCGGGCGTCTCGGTGGATTTCGTGCAGGCCGACATGCGCGAGATCCCCTGGATGGGGCGGTTCGACGCCGTGCTCTCGCTCTACTCGTCGCTGGGCTACTTCTTATCGGACGACGAGGACCTGCGCGTGCTGCGCGGTGCGCGCGACGCGCTGAAGCCCGGCGGCGTGTTCGTGCTGGAGACCATGCACCGCGACCACATCGTGAGCGGCTTTACCGAGCGCGACTGGTGGGAGACGGGTGGCGGCGCCACGGTGTGGGTGGAGCGCGAGTTCGACGTGGTGGAGGGCGTGAGCCGCGAGTGGACGCGCTGGACCAAGCGCGACAAGAAGGGCGAGAAGTACCACGAGCTGCGCATCCGCACCGCCACCGAGTGGAACGCCCTGCTGCGCCAGGCGGGCCTGGTGCCCATCGACTGGTGGGGGGACTGGCAGTTCGCCCCCTTCATCCACAGCAGTGAAGACCTGATCGTCGTCTGCGAGGCAAGGAGGGAACTTTGATCGAGAATGACCCACGCTTCATGCTGGAGTATCACGGACACGGCAAACTGTTGGTTGGTGGCGAAGTCTATGGTACGGGGTCATTTCACCTCACCCGGCCTCAGTATCAGCCTGCCACTGGTTTCATCTGCACCGTTTTGATAGACCGGATCGGGATGGTCGCTGATCTCGATTACCGAGGGGGGTTCTCATTTGACGGTGTTGAGAGTTTTGGTCGCCGGGTGGAGATCCCGCGCCTTCAGCAAGTTAGTTTACGGGGTAGCAACCCGATCCGGTGCCGTGCAGCCGCTCCCGAGGTGCTGGTGGGTGTTGAGGAATTTCAAACGAATCCTGAACAGCTCATTCTCCGTGCTCTTCTAACACGGTCCGACGCAGTTTCTCCGCTCTATCAGTCGGAGACCTTCACTAATGATGGGCGAATAACGTCCGATCAGCCGATTCACCCGCAGAACATAAATTCAGTGTTGGGAACGCTAGTGGTGCAGGAGAGCTATGTGTTTGAGCGGATTGAAGGGGAGGGTGCGGAAGGTGACATGCGTATCCGGCGCCTAGTCGCTGAGGTTTCACCCGTCGTAAGTCTCCACACGCATAATCTGCCGGAGATTTTTAGGTCATTGAATAACGAACTTGATGATATCTGCACCGTTTTAGGTTTTTTGGGTCGACAGAAAAGTGAATGGTTCGAGATGGTATCTACCATGTCCCCCGCGCCTAGAGAAGGTTTCGCCTTTAGTGATCGTGCCGACTGGTTCAAGGCAACGATTCCGCCGCGGACGCGTAGGATTTCTACTCCTATCTGGGATTCATCAACCGTCCCGCCAGATGCACTTGATCGAATGGTACTTGCATATCGGCAGAGCCCCATCCGAGACGGGATTCGACTGGCTATCGAATACCTGATTGCAAGCGTTGAAGAAGGAGCATTGGAGTCACGGCTTGTTGGCACCTTCACAGCGTTAGAAGCAATCATAGATGCTATCGGTAAGGCAGATGACACGGCACACACGATGCCGGAAAAGCAATTCAAATCTCTGGCTTCCCGCATTCGTAAGGTAATCCGGCCATTCTTTGAAGAGCGTGAGCTCAACGCCGATTTGTTGCCGGAGACCTTGGACAAAGTTCAGGAACTACAACGCCGCCCGATCGCCCCAAGAACCTTAGCGGCGCTCAAGAAGCACGACATTTTCACAGCGGATATATGGCCGGACGGTACTGCTCTTGAGAGTGGGCTCGCGGCTGCCTATAAAATCAGAAATTCTCTTGTGCATGCTGGATTAATCACCGACCGGAACAAGGCTGAACGGATGCGCTTGAGAGTCCACGTATTGGCGGAGCGGCTGATCTATCGATTGCTTGGCGGAGAGGACGAATGGATTCACCCCTATGCATACGATCACACCAGCCGACTTCAGAGAATGATGTGATTGCCCGAGACCGAAGGCTCTAGGCCTGCGTCATACGACGCCTTGTACGTCGGGCACATACATTCGGTGACTTCTCCCCCGCGGGCCGGCCGTTTGCGTTGGGGCGCGGCCATGCGCCCATCGCTCCTCATCTACAATCCCGCCGCCGGCCAGCGCTGGCGCCGCCCCGCGCCAGAGCACGTGGTGCGCGAGCTCGCGCGCCATGGGTGGAGCGCGGAGCTGCACCTCACGCGCGGACAGGACCACGCGACGGAGCTGGTGCGCACGCATCGGTCGCCGCGCCATCAGGCCGTCTGGTCGTGCGGCGGCGACGGCACGCTGGGGCAGTGCGCCGCCGCGCTGGTGGGCTCGCCCGTGCCGCTGGGCATCATCCCCACGGGCACGGTGAACGTGATCGCGCGGGAGTGCGGGATTCCCTCGAATCCATCAAAGGCGATCGCGGCGGTGGCCGATGCGGCGCACCGGCGGACGTTCCGCACCTGGCGCGCGGGGGAGCGGGCCGTGCTGCTGGGCATCGGCGTCGGCTTCGATGCGCGGGCGATGGGGCGCGTGGGGGCTCGCGCCAAGGACGCGCTGGGGATGCTGGCCATCGGCGCGCGAGGCGTGCGCGAGTGGGCGCGCTACGACTTTCCGCCGTTGCGCGTGACGGGGCAGGACGAGCACGGCCGCGCCATCGACCTCGCCGCGACGCAGGTGCTGGCGACGGTGCCCAGGCACTTTGCCGGGCAGCACGTGCTGGTGGACGATGCCGATCCGGCGGACGCGTTCATCGACCTGGTGCTGTTCCACGGCACCTCGCGGGCGCGGCTGGCCGCGTTCTGGCTGGGCGTGGAGCTCCCCGGCACCGCGCAGCTGCGCGTTCCCGGCGTCCGGACGCTCCGGGCACGCCGCTTTTCCGTCGCCGCCCAGGATGGCCGCGCGGAGGCGGCGCACGTAAACGGCGACGTGGTCGATGCAACGCCGCTGGACGTGGAGCCGTGGGGTGCGGTGCAAATCCTGGCGCCGGCGCGGTGACCTGTCCCTCCTGGCGCACGCTTCGTAACGGATCTCTGGCGGATTGCCCTCGTCCGACGCAGTATAGGTGCTAATTTTTTCCCACACCGATCCACATCCCGTCCACCTGCCCAGGGTCCGCCGCCGATGAAGCTCCTTCGCCTGTGCCGCGCCATCCCCGCCGCCGCGCTCCTGCTGGGCGCGGTGCTTCCGCCCGCCGCGTGCGCGCAATCCGCCGACGGCGTGACGGCGTTCGAGAACGTGACCGTCATCCCCATGGATTCCGAGCGCTCGCTCCCGGGCCACACCGTGCTGGTGCAGGGCGACCGCATCGTGGCCGTGGGCCCCAGCGCATCCGTCGCGGTGCCGGGCGGCGCGCGGCGGGTGGACGGGCGCGGCAAGTACCTCACGCCCGGGCTGGCGGAGATGCACGGCCACGTTCCCCCGCCCAGCGCGCCGGCGCAGACCACGGAGGACGTGCTCTTTCTGTACCTGGCCAGCGGCATCACCACCGTGCGCGGGATGCTGGGCGCGCCGGGGCAGCTGGAGCTGCGCCGCCGCACCAACACGGGCGAGCTGCTGGGGCCCACGCTGTACCTGGCGGGGCCCAGCTTCAACGGCAACTCCGTCAACAGCGTGGACGACGCCGTGCGGATGGTGCGCGAGCAGCGGGCGCAGGGGTGGGACCTGCTCAAGATCCACCCCGGCCTGACCCGCGCCGAGTACGATGCCATGGCGCGCACCGCGGCGCAGGAGGGGCTGCGCTTCGGTGGGCACGTGCCCGAAGAGGTGGGGCTGATGCACGCCCTGCGGATGGGGCAGGAGACCTTCGACCACGTGGACGGCTACGTGGAGTACGCGGGCGGCGCCGAGGGGCCGGTCGACCCGGCGAAGCTGGATTCCGCCGTCCGGCTGACGCGCGAGGCCAACGCGTGGGTGGTGCCCACGATGGCGCTGTGGGAGGTGCTGTACGTTACGCTGCCGCTGGACTCGCTGATGGCGTACCCGGAGCTGCGCTACGTGTCGCCGCAGGCGGTGCAGGCGTGGGTGAACGCGTACAACCAGCGCCGCGGCGCCGCGCAGTACGACGCCCAGACGTCGCGCAACATCATCGCGGCGCGGCAGCAGGTGCTGGCGGCGCTGCACCGTGGCGGCGCGGGGATTTTGATGGGGACGGATGCGCCGCAGCAGTTCAGCGTCCCCGGCTTTTCGCTGCACCGCGAGTTTCCCCGCATGCGCGCCGCGGGAATGTCGCCGTACGACATCCTCGCGACGGGCACCCGCAACGTGGGCCACTACTTTCAGCGCAACGACACCTTCGGCACCATCGCCGTGGGCCGCCGCGCCGACCTGCTGCTGCTGGACGCCGACCCGCTCGCCGACGTCGCCAACCTGCAGCGCATCGCCGGCGTGATGGTGCGTGGCCGCTGGGTCCCCGCCGACGAGATCCGCACGCGCCTGGAAGCCATCGCCGCCCGCCATCCGCGGCCGTAAGTGCGAGAGTGCGAGAGTGCGAGAGTGCGAGAGTGCGGGAGTGCGGGAGTGCGGGAGTGCGGGAGTGCGGGAGTGCGGGAGTGCGGGAGTGCGGGAGTGCGGGAGTGCGAGAGTGCGAGAGTGCGAGAGTGCGAGAGTGCGGGAGTGCGGGCGACTCAGGGGTCTGTCTGCGTCCGCGGGGGCCCTCACCCGCTCGCTCAGGCTCGCACCCTCTCCCGCAAGCGGGAGAGGGTATAAACTTCGATCGCGCTTCGGAGGTTGCTGCCGTTCTCCCTCCCCCGCGCAGTTTGCGGGGGAGGGCCGGGGAGGGGGGCGGCTCACCATCCCGCGGCCGACCCTCCGAAGCGCCCACATCCCTGCCCAACCCAACCTCCCCCAGCAGTTTTGGGGGAGGTGGGCCGGTGGTGCCGGCCCGGAGGGGGCGGACCCCGAATCCCGCCGAAGCACCCCACACCTCGGTGCGACGTTTATCCCCTCTCCCACGCAGTTTGTGGAGAGGGCAGGCGAGGAACGAGCCGGGTGAGGGCCCCGGCGAATTTCTTAGCACCTCCGCCCCGCAGCCTCCGCCTTTCGTCCCTTGTCTGCGCGCCTCATCCCTTCCTCCCGGAGTCCATACCACTCGCGTTCCGCCGCGCGTCATCCGCCGATAGCCTTGTCGTCATCCACCGCCGTCACTCCGCCTCCGCGCAGGAAAACGCTAATGCGATTCGCCTTCGGCATCCTCACCGGCCTTGTTCTCACGATCGCGAGCGCGCCCGCCGCCGCGCAGGAAGTGGTGGCGTTCACGAACGTGTCCGTCATCCCCATGGACCGCGAGCGCGTGCTGCCGGGCCAGACGGTGCTGGTGCGCGACGGACGCATCGCCGCCATCGGACCGGCGGCGCGCGTGCAGGTGCCGGCGGGCGCGCGGCGGGTGGACGGGGCGGGGAAGTTCCTCATCCCCGGCCTTGCCGACATGCACGCGCACCTGTTCTCCGACGGGCCGGTGCCGGATTCCGTGGCGCCCGACGAGCTGCGCATCATGCTGGCGAACGGGGTCACCACGGCGCGGCTGATGATCGGCACGCCGGAGCAGTTTCCGCTGCGGGCGCGCGTGGCCAGCGGCGAGATCCCGGGCCCGGCGCTCTACCTTGCCAGCCCGCAGTTCGCCGGGCGCAGGTACGGCGAGCCGCACTTCAACGGCGTCGTGGTCGCCACGCCGGAGCAGGCCCGCGAGGCCGTGCGGCAGGCGAAGGCGGACGGGTACGACTTCATCAAGCTCACGCTGTTCATCTCCGTCCCCGTCTACGAGGCGGTGGTGGACGAGGCGGCGCGGCTGGGGATCAAGGTCATCGGCCACGTGGACCCGCAGGTGGGGCTGGCGCGCGCCCTGGCCGCGGGGCAGCAGATCGAGCACCTGGCCATGTACTTCGAGGCCGCCCTGCGCGACGGTGCGCCGATGACCGGCTCCGTGAGCGACTACTTCGTCTACCGCGCGGCAAACTGGGAGAGCCTGGACTGGCTGGACGACGCCAAGCTGGACTCACTGGGCCGCGCGACGGCCGCCGCGGGGGTGTGGAGCAGCCCGACGCTGACCTTCTTCAAGCTGGCGTTCGGCGTCGGGCAGCCGGACGAGGTGATCCAGGCGCGGCCCGACTACGCGGTGCTGCCGGATTCGCTGCGCCGGCAGATGCGGGAGGGGCGCGACTACTACTGGCGCAACCCGCCCTCCGCCGAGCGGCGCGCGCGGTACGTGGAGGCGCGCAACCGGATCGTGCGCGCCATCCACCAGGCCGGCGGCCGCATCCTGGCCGGCAGCGACTCGCCCGAGTTCTTTCTGGTCTACGGCTGGACGCTGCACCGCGAGCTGGAGAGCCTGGTGGAGGCCGGCCTGCCGCCGTATGCCGCGCTGGAGGCCGCCACGCGCAACCCCGCCGAGTGGCTGGGCACGCTGGCGGAGAGCGGCACCGTCGAGCAGGGCAAGCGCGCCGACCTGGTGCTGCTGGATGCCAACCCGCTGACCGACATCCGCAACACGCAGCGCATCGCCGGTGTGATGCGCGCCGGCCGCTGGTACCCCGCCGCCGAGCTGTCGCGGATGATCGACCAATCCGCCGCCCGCATCCGCAACTCGCTGCCGTAAAATGGCTTGAGCGCTTATTTCATACGCTGATTTCCTGAGGGAGGCGCCGCGCTGAACCTGCCGGTACGCTGGGCTTTGGCGCCGACCGAAGGATCTCGCTGGCAGAACCGTGGGGCCGACTTCGGCGCTCTGGAGTCAGCTCACACCAGGGCCCTGCGCAGGGCGCCGTGGCGAATGAATTCGCGGCTGGGACAACGCGATGTCCGCCTGCGCGGACGGGTACGTCCCGTGACCGCGCCTGTGGTGCCACCCTCGGCAGTCGAAGCCCCGCGCAGTTTGCGGGGCTTTCCGCTGTTGTTGCGGCGGCTTTAGCCGCTCTGGCGAGGGGCTGGCGGAGCGCGTGCGAACCGGCACGGTCTTCGCTTGCCGCAGCCTCGCAATCCGCCTTATGTTACGCGGTCTGTGGCCCGTTGGGGCGGCAGGCGGAACCCGCAAACGAACGCACGTCAGATTTTCATATGCCTGAACGGAAGATCCGGGTGCTGGTGGCCAAGCCCGGCCTGGACGGACACGACCGCGGCGCCAAGGTGATCGCCGCCGCGCTGCGCGACGCCGGCATGGAGGTCATCTACACCGGCCTGCACCAGACGCCGGAGATGATCGTGAACGCCGCCATCCAGGAAGACGTGGACGTGGTGGCGCTCAGCATCCTCAGCGGCGCGCACATGACGCTGTTCCCGGCCGTGCAGGAGGCGCTGCTGGCCGAGGGTGCGGACCACATCCTCATCACCGGCGGCGGCATCATCCCCGAAGAGGACATGCGCGCGCTGGAAAGCCGCGGCATCGGCAAGCTCTTCGGCCCCGGCACCACCACCGGCCAGGCGGTGGAGTACATCAGCAGCTGGTTCTCCGAGCACGGCCGCGACCGCGAGGCCGTAGCCCAGTAACCGTCGGGGGCGGCAATTCCGCCCGGGTCTCGCTATCATAGAACGCCGTAATAGCCGTAATAGTCGTCGGCGCGCATCGACCTTTTCGTCGATGTGCGCCGATGTGCTCCGGCTCGGATGGCTGCTCCCGCGCCTCCTCCTACCAGTTTTCCGACGCCGCCTCCGCATCCTCCAACTCTTCCTTGCGCCGCCAATAGCCGCACTCCTCGATCAGCTTGCGCGCGGCTGCGAGGTCGGCGTGCGGGCTGTCCCACGGATACGGCTGCACCGCGTGAAATAGCCGCGCCCGGTACAGGTGGATGTCCGCCAGGAACAGCCGCATGGGCCCACGCTCGGCAATCTCCCACGCTTCGTCCAGGTCTGCGCGGGCACCCTCATCGTCGCCTTGCAGGAACCGCAGCCATGCGCGGCTAAGCAGACCGTGGGGTAGAAAGTCACTGTGGCCCGCGCGGTGGAGACCATCTACGGCAGCGTCGATATGGCTCTGTGCTAAAGCCAGATGCGTTTGTGGCTCCGTACCCAGTGCCGTCACTGACGCATCAAGTTCCACGACGGACCGGTATAACAATGCGCGGCCTAGCGACAAATGTCCGATCGCAATGTCGAGGATGGAGAGTTTCTTGTCCTGAGCCCACCTGAGTATCTGACCTGCCCGGGTTTCTACCTCCCGGCAAGTAGCAGGCTCACCGTCTGCTTCCACGACTTGCCCGCCCGCGGGCTTTCGACATCGTATTACCGAACGCCAGGCAGTACTCTCCGGGCGGCTGAGAAGCAGGTTGCAGTAGTGAAAACCACGTAGCGAGTACAGGAGAGGGTACTGCGGTTGGTTTCCCGCCTGCATTTCCTCTGTCTCGTGAAAGAGTGCCCGTGCCTCATCACCGTGGCCGGCTTGGTGTAGAGCTTCGGCGAGTGCAGTACGGGTGATCATGTGCTCGGACCAGTCGCCGTTGCGGTCTGCGCGGACCTGCGCCTGCTCTGCATCCATCACCGCCGAGTCCACGTCACCCAGAGTCAACTCCAACCTGCACAAGTTGTCAGCGTTGATCGCGGCATTTTCCCAATCTTGTTCGTCGATATCCATGGTTAGCCCGGCTCGCATCGGCTGAAGAGCCTCGGACAGACGGCCAAGCGCCTGCAGGCGGGTGGCGGCTTCGGCCATGAGCCATGATTGCTCTTGCACCGTGAGAAGCGGAGAAATCTTGGTCCATGGATGATCGAAGAAGCAGGCGACGGCGCCCAGATCGGCGCCGACTGCTCCAAGCCGTGCGATGCTGTAGAATTTAGCGCCGCGGAGGATGCGATCCCAATATACTGTCCGACTCGCCTCTTGATGCAGCCCCGCATGGCAGCCGTGGGCTACAGCTTGGTATAGCGGTTGGAGGCCATCGAGCGTGTCTGGCTGGTACTCCACGCTGTCCCTGAGGTGCTCGTAGAGACGCGAGTGTGCCTCCCGCCACGCCTCCGGAGATTGGTCGCGAAGCCGTTTCGCGAAGTACTCGCGGATCAGGGGGTGCGCGTCGATCGCTCCCGAATCGGTCCCCTCCGGCACCGAGACCAAGCCGCAGTCGGCCAGCGCGGCCACCGCCAAGTTCCAGTCCTCCTCCGGTAGATTCACAATAGGTTCGGTCAGCCCTGCGATGGCCGGCGACCGGCGGAGTGCCTCTAGGCACGCGACGTCGGCGGGCCGGTCAAACAGCCCTATCAGGCGCAATATCGCGAGTTGGCGCGCGCCAGCTTGATTGCCCGGGTGTCGCTGACGGCTAAACGGCCACCACCAGAGTTTGCGCGGTTCTGGAGGTGCGAGCCAACGCTCATAGGCGGCCATTGCCTTGAAGGCGTGTCCGCCCTGAACGCTGTCGTCTGCCTTCTCGAAGCGCACTTGGTCACGCTTGCGAATGTCGCCGTCATGGGCGCGGACCAGGTAGCGGCCGAGCAGGTTCAGCGTGAGGGCGTGCCCCTGCACTTCTTCTACCAGCGCCTGGAACTCTTTTTCGCTTCCTTGGACTCCGAGCGTATGGAGAAGCTCCACGCCGGCAGGTGTGGAGAGATGGTGCAGCGGCAGTTCCGGCGCGGTGGACGCGCGAAACGAGGCGAGGTCGCTCACGCGCTCGCGCGTCGTCACCACGCACAACCCGGGGTTGCGTTGCGCGAGCCCTTTCAGCAGCGCCGCGATGGCGGGATCGCGTAGCTCGCCGGCCAGCGCGCCGGGCGGGTACTGCAGCGGCTCCAGTCCGTCTAGCACCAGCAGCGCCCGCCGCTCGGCCACCAGTTGTGCCAGCCGCGCGCCCTTGTCCCACGGCGAGGCGGCGCCCGCGCCCATTTCCGGATCGCCGAAGAACTCCAGCGCCCGGTTGATGAACTGGTCTGCCGAGGCGCCGCCCTGCTCCCGCGTTCCCTGGCTGTAGAAAGACCAGTCAAAGTAGTCGGCGCCGTCGTAGCCACGCTGCGCCAGCCCCGCCGCCCAGTGCGCGACCAGCGACGTCTTTCCCACCCCTCCGAACGCCACGATGGTGAGCACGTGCGTTGCGGGATCGGCCCACGCTTCGTCCAACCGCGCCAAGTCCGTTTCGCGCCCGATCAGCTTCTCCGCCGAATGCCGCAACCGCGTCGGCGCGACCTTCCGCGGCAAGACGGACGCGGCGACCCGTGCCCTCGGATCGGTACTCTCCTGAGCACCGGCGGCAGTTTCCGCAGCGAACGTGAGTGGCTCACCGCGCTTCCGCTCCTTCCGCCGCACATTGCCGAGATCCCCCGGCTCCACACCTGCCTGGCCAAGGAGGAAATCGTAAAGCCCCTCGTAGGCAGCCTCCGAATTCACCGTGTAGCGCGTGGCCAACCGCAGCGGTTCGGGGATGTATTGCTCGTCGCCGGGATCGAAGAGAATGGGTACGAACTTCAGTGTCCGGCTACGGGCGTCGTAGATCTCCTGAGTGATAAGCGCGCCTTCCCAGTCGGCACCTTTGCCTTTCCCGGGCTGCTCGTGCCCGCGGAATCGCCGGTAGTAGGTTTCGGTGCAGACCAGCAGGACGAACTCCGCTTTATCGAGTTCGTTGAGCATCCAGCGCGGCCACCCCTCGGGCGGAGTGCCGTTGATGTACTGGTCCACCTGGGCGTCGATGCCGTCTTTACGAAGCCGTTCGGAGAGCGCGAGCACTTGCTGCTCGTGCTCGGGAGAGTCATGACTGTAGCTGATGAAAACGTGGATC
>DASQBH010001496.1:0-2816 GCA_035635315.1 Longimicrobium sp. | reverse complement strand
GGCCCACCCGCGCCGCCCCATCCTCCGCGGGCGCAAAGGTGCGGCGGGTGATGGGGCCGCGGCTGGCGCTCTGCCCGTCGCCGGTGCCGGTGGTGACGGTGCTGTCGGACTCGGCGGGCGGATCCACCGGCGCGCAGGCGTAGGGGGCGAACTCCACGTGCACCAGCACCGCGCCGGCCGCGCCCGGCCTGGTGCAGTACACCGTCACGTACGGCGCCTCGAAGGGAAAGCGCCCCTCGTCCACCAGGGCGTACCGGGAGCCGTTGCGGGTGATGGGGATGGCGGTCACGTCCATTGCCCAGTCGTCGCTCGCCACCATGGGAACCGTGAGCCGCGCGATCCCCCCGATCACGGCGTCTGCGTCGTACGAGCGGTACACCTCGTGGCCCAGCGCCCGCTCCAGTGACGCCCCTGCGATGAAGCGGCGGATGTCCAGAGGCTCGCGCGAGGCCACCAGCACCAGCACGGTGGACGCGCTGTTGGACATGAACCGCGCCAGCCGCGGCTCGTACGACCTGCCCCGGCCCGCGGGGTTGTGGGCCAGCGTGGACCAGCCGGCGTAGTACGTGTTGCGCTCGTACGACCGGGGGTACACCAGGTCCACCCCCTGCCCCGGGGTCACGGCGAACACGGCGACGTGCGCCCGGTCGTTCAACCCCACGTCCATCCCGGACGCGGTCACGTTCAGGCGGGCGGCCAGCGGGGCGTTCCCTTCGCTCTGCGGCAGATGCGCGCAGGCGCCGGCGGCGACGAGGGTCGTGAGCAGCAGGAGACGCTTGGACATGGGGGTCTCGTGGATCGGAGTAGCGGGCGTGTTCCGGGCGCTGTGGACAGGGCAACTCGCGCGCCGCGGTGCCGCCCGCTGACCAAGTTAAATCATCGCAGGCGGTTACGGGAGATGCGAATCGTCCTCCCGTCCGCGTTCTTCCGTCACCCGGCGGCGACGGTGCGTCCCGTCAGGGGGACACGGAACCCCGCGCGACCAGCGCCATGGCCACCCACCCGGCCAGAAAGCACAGGCCGCCGATGGGGGTGACGGCGCCCAGCCAGCGCGTGCCGGTAAAGGCCAGCAGGTACAGGCTGCCGCAGAAGATGGCGATCCCCGCGGTGAACAGCCAGCCGGCCGCCGTCCATCCACCCGCGGGCGAGCGCGCGGCGGCCACCGCCACGGCCAGCAGGGCGAGCGCGTGGTACATCTGGTAGCGCGCCGCCGTCTCCCATACCGCCAGCATCTCCGCGCCCAGCCTGGCCCGCAGCGCGTGCGCCCCGAACGCGCCCGCCGCCACCGCCAGGAACCCGAAGACGCACCCCAGCGTCCAGAACGTTCGATGCATGCTCCTCCCCATCCGCCGTATCCATGGTTACCCTGCACAACATGCGGGCGCGCGGCCCCCTTCGCCACTCGAACGGTGGAAAAGGGATGAGGACGATGCGTTCGAAAGCGCGTAAGTTCTTGCGAATCCGGCGGTAAGGAACAGATGGTCCGCCATTTGCTACCTGCCGTGGGGCTCGTCAACCCACGACCAGACCGGATGGACGGCAGGATGCGCGATTCAGGATCATCCCCACGGCGAAGCCTGCGCCGGGAGCACCCGGTGTTCTTCTGGGGTGCGCTGGCGCTGGCGGGGCTGTTCATTGCCGGCGCTGCGGCGATCGCGATGCGGGTGCCCCGCTACCGCGCAGAGACGCAGCACTTCAACAACCAGCTCACGGCCGCGCAGCGCGCCACCCGCGACTCGCTGCTGCAGGCCCAGCAAAAGCGCACGCAGCTGGCGGTGGCCGTGCTGCGCCGCGACATGCGCATCCGCTCGCTGGAGACGCGCAAGCGGCACCTGGCCATCGTGCTGGAAGACTCCATGCTGGAGCTGCGCCAGGGGCGGGCCACGCTGCGCAAGGCCAAGCTCACCATCGGCCCCGACAGCACGGTGCGGGCGCCGGACGGGCGCACCTGGCGGCTGGTGCGGCCGGTGGGCGAGCGCAAGATCGCCGAGCGGCAGAACTCGCCCACCTACACCATTCCCGAGTGGGTGTACATCGGGCAGGGGCAGCCGGTGCCGGCGGAGGCGGAGCGCAGGATCCGCGGCGGGCTGGGCACCTACGTCATTCGCCTGGACGACGGGACGGAGATCTACAGCCAGCCCTCGTCCGGGCCGCTGAAGGACGTGGTGAAGCCGGGGGCGTTCATGGCCCGGGCGCGCGACCTGGCGGCCATCTTCGACGCGGTGGGCGAGGATACGCCGGTGTACATCTACTGACGGTGGTGTAAAGGTGTAAAGGTGTGATGGTGTGATGGGTGGGGACTGGGGTGATCCTCTGATTCAGGCTCCGGGGAACCGGGGCGAAGGAGAGCAGGACCGATGGATGAAAAGCAGCCGTTGAGGCCGCGCAGGCCGGACGACATCCCCGAGCGGCGCAACTACACGCCGGGTGGGCGCGTGCGCCGCATCTACCACGACTACCGCGGCGCCGCGCTGGCGATGATGCTGACGGTGCTGGTGGCCGCCGGCCTCTTTGTCGCCACGTCGGCGTGGGCCGTGAACGAGCGGCTCACCCGCCGGGTGACGGAGATGACGTACCTCAAGGACACGCGGTCGCTGGAGTTCGTGCGGCACCGCGAGGCGGAGCGCACGGCGGAGATCGCGGAGAAGGAGCGCCAGCTGGCCGCCAAGGAAGAGGAGCTGGCCCCGCGCAACACGCCCTACATCGTCGTCAGCCTGGCCGAGCGCCGCATGCTGTACCTGCGCGGCGACGACACGCTGTACAAGGCGCCGGTGGCGGTGGGCAGCGGCAAGACGCTGGTGATGGGCGGCACCACC
>DASQBH010001495.1:0-2323 GCA_035635315.1 Longimicrobium sp. | reverse complement strand
GAAGGTCACGATGTGGCCGTTCACCCTGCCGCTGCCGGTGCCTTCGCCGTCGCTGCGGGTGGTGGCGCCGTCGATGGCGCACTCGCCCGTCTGCCGGTAGCGCAGGGTGACCTCGCGGCCGTCCTGCTCCAGGCGCAGCGTGCCCTCATTGCGGCAGAAGTAAAGGCTGGTCCGATAGCCCAGGCTCTCCGTGAACGACCATTCGCCGGCCACGTTCTGGGGGGCGATCCGCGGCGCAAAGCTCACGCGCCGACGCTCGCGGACGCGGCCGTCGTCCAGCGCGCCCTCCACCAGCTCGTACCCCATCAGCGCGAACACGCGGCCGCGCAGAAAGAGGGGGCGCGCGTTGCCGTACCAGTCCACGCAGCTGGCGCGGCAGGCATCCTCCACGTCCACCGCCGTATCCGCCGCCAGCTCCCCGATCTCCCGCAGCCGCAGCGACTGGTTGCGGAGAAAGAGGATGGCGGCCGACCCGTAGAACAGGTGCTCGTACCCCGGCCGCGCGGCGCCGCGGATGGGGAGCCCCAGCACGCCGGTGTCCTCGCCGTCCGGGCGGTAGAAGAAGCCGTGGCTGCGCGTCTCACCCTGCGACGCGCCGGGGCGGGTGTACCGGTCCGCCAGGCGCGCGGACAACGCATCCAGCCGCACGCTGCTGAAGTGCAGCGCCTCGCCGTCGCCGCCCACCAGCACCGCGCCCGGGCTCACCGCCTCGATGCGGTCTACCCGGTGCGGCAGCGAAAGGGTGACCGCCTGGCCGCCCCCCGCCCAGCGCACCGCGTACGCCTCCGAGCCACCCGGCTGCGGCGTGCCCCATCCTATGCCCACGCCGTACAGCAGCCAGTCGCCCACGAAGCGGTTCTGCTTCCTGTGGTTGTGCGGCAGGCCGGGGAGCGCGCGGTAGGCGTCGGGCCCGGCCGCGCGGCTGCCGTCGGTGAGCGCCGCCAGGGGCACGCGCAGCAGCGCCACGGCAGAGGTCCCCTCGCCCCCGTAGGAATGCGAGAGCGTGAGCACGTTCAGGTGCCCGTCCGCGCTCTCCAGGAACGAGAACTGGTCGATGGGCTCGCCCTCCACGCGCACCCCGGTGGGCGCGGAGCCGTCCAGAGGCATGCGGTAGAGGACGGACGGCGGCCCGTTCTGTCTTTCTTCCCAGCTTTCGTACGGCGCGGCCCACAGGTACACCGACCCCGCGGAAACGTAGAACTCGCGCCCCGGCGGCCCCAGCAGCGCCGTGGACTCGCAGGCCAGGTCGTCGCCCCCCAGCTCGCAGCTGGTCACGGAGTGCAGGACGGGCTCTTCGTTCGCGCGCAGGGCCGTGGCGGGGCGGTAGATGCGGCGGGTGGAGACCGTGGGGATCCAGGCCGAGTCTGCCCCGCCCCACCGGCGCATGGCCGGCAGGCTGCTGAGCAGGTCGACCTCCACGGGGATGGGCGCGTAGAAGATCAGCCGGCTGCCGATCAGGCGGCTGGCGTAGTTGCGCGTGGAGTAGTAGTCGCCCGAGCGCAGGTGAAAGGTGGAGCGGTGCGCCAGCGAGCCGTCGGCGCCGATGCGAAAGATCCCCAGCTCCGAACCGCCGCGCTCGTAGCTGAAGCCGACCACCACCACGTGGTCGCCGGAGACCAGCAGCTCGTCGTACCACGTGCGTTCGGGGTCGATGCCCGGGCCGAACGCGTCCACGGCCGCCACCGGCTGCAGCGCGTCGCCGCCGATGCGCACGGTGAACAGCCGCCCGCGCCGCAGCACCACCAGGTGGTCGCCGTGCACCTTTACAATGCCGCCCTCGTCCACCCCCGCCGTCTGCGTGCTGGTGACGGACTCCGTGACGGGAGACGGCGGCGGGGGCGGAGGCGGCGGCGGTCCCTGCTCCGCGATGCGCCGCAGCCGCTCCAGCTGGCGCCGCACCTCGTCGTTCACCGCCTCGAACTCCGCCTCGCTGCGGAACGGCTGCAGCGTGGCCTCACCCCCTCGCGGCGCGAAGATGAAGGGCGTGGACGGCGGCGCGCACGCCGCCAGGGACACCAGCGAGAGCAGCGCGGCGCGGACCAGCGGAATCCGTCTCATTCGCTCGGCGGGACAGGGTGTGGCTGGATCGTGGAGATGGGGCAAGATGCGCCGGTGAACGCCTGTCGTCCAGCCCGCACCTTCTCAAAACCCCCAAAGAGAATTGTCTCACGCAGAGTCAGCAGAGGGAGAGTCAGCAGAGGGAGAGTCAGCAGAGTCCTTCCCGTTGTGTCGCTCCGCACGGACGTCCGAGGGAACGGCACGAGAAAGCTCTGTTGACTCTGCTGACTCTGCGTGAGGCCATTCAGTAGAAGTCTGCCTCACC
>DASQBH010001494.1:0-4975 GCA_035635315.1 Longimicrobium sp. | reverse complement strand
TGAACAGCTCGCCGGGCACGCCCAGCGGCGCCGGCCGCAGCGACGGATCCAGCACGTACAGCTGCGTGTTCGCGATCGGCTCGCCCAGGCCGATCCGCTCCGCGTCCCGCACCCGCTGCACGGCGGACCAGATCGTCGTCTCCGTGGGACCGTACAGGTTCCACAGGGCGCGGCCGCGGGGCAGGAGCGCTCGCGCCAGCTCCGGCGGCAGCGCCTCGCCGCCGCAGAGGATGGCCAGCCGCGGATCGCCCGCCCAGCCGGACTGCGCCAGCATCCGCCAGGTGGCGGGCGTGGCCTGCATCATCGTCGCGCCGGACGACTGCAGCAGGGCCGCCAGGCGCCTGGGATCCAGCGCCTCCTCCCGCGTGGCGACGACGGTCCGCGCGCCCACCGTCAGCGGCAGCAGCAGCTCCAGCACGGCGATGTCGAACGACAGGCTGGTAACGGCCACCATCACGTCCTCCGCCCCGATCCCCGGCTCCCGGGCCATCGACGTGAGGAAGTTGGCCACCGCGCCGTGCGGCACCATCACCCCCTTGGGCCGTCCCGTCGATCCCGACGTGTAGATGACGTAGGCGAGATCGTACGCATCCACCCGGACGTCCGGCGCGGAGGCATCCTCATCCGCCAGGTGCAGCGTATCGACCGTCACCACCTGCGCTTCCGTCGCCGGGAGGCCGGCGGCGGACGCGGCGTCGGTGAGGATGACGGAGGCGCCGCAGTCGTCCAGCATGTAGGCGCGGCGCTCCTCGGGGTAGGCGGGGTCGATGGGGACGTACGCCGCGCCCGCCTTCCACGCCGCGAGCATGGCGACGAGCAGGGCGACGGAGCGCTCCATCGAGATCGCCACCCGCTCCCCCCGGCCGATGCCGAGGCCCACGAGGTGGCGGGCGAGGCGGCTGGAGCGCGCCTCCAGCTCCGCGTACGTGATCGACTCGCCGCCCGATACGACCGCCGTCGCGCCGGGCGTGCGCGCCGCCTGCGCGGAGACCAGCGCGTGCGCGGGAACGGCGGGAGGATCGAGGTCGAGGCCGCGGCCGCCCGCGAGACTCGCCTCGCGCTCCTCCGCGGAGGAGAGGGGGAGGCGGGAGAGGTGGAGATCCGGGTCGGTGGCGGCGGCCTGGAAGAGGGTGCGGAAGTGCGCCGTCATCCGCTCCACCGTGGCGCGGTCGAAGAGGTCGCGGTTGTACTCCACGTCCACCTCCATCCCGTGCCGCCGCTCGCGCAGGGAGAAGGAGAGCTCGTACTGCGTGGACGCCGGCTCCGGCTCGACGAGCGCGAGCTGCAGGGGACCCAGCACGATCTCGTTGGCCGGCTCGGTGTGCAGGACGAAGTGCACCTGCACCACCGGCGAATGGCTGAGCGCGCGCTCCACGCCCAGCGCGTCCACCAGCCGCTCGAACGGCACCTCCTGGTGCGCGTAGGCATCCACCGTGGTCTCGCGCACCCTTGCTACCAGCTCGGCGAAGGTGGGGTCGCCGGAAAGGTCGGTGCGCAGGGCCAGGGTGTTCAGAAAGAGGCCGACGAGGCCCTCCGTCTCCTGGCGCGGCCGGTTGGCGGCGGGGGTGCCCACCACCAGGTCGTCGCGGCCGGACCAGCGCGCCAGCAGGGCGTTGAACGCCGCCAGCGCCACCATGAACTGCGTGGTCTCCAGCCGCCGCGCCGTGTCGCGCAGGGCGTGGGCGAAGGCGGGAGGGAAGATCGTCCGCAGCAGCCCGCCGGCGTGCGTCTGCACGGCGGGGCGGGGGCGGTCCAGCGGCAGCTCCAGCAGCGCCGGCGCGCCCGCCAGCTTCTGCCGCCAGTAGCCCAGCTGCTCGTCGAGCACCGCGCCCTGCAGGTGGTTGCGCTGCCAGACGGCGTAGTCGGCGTACTGGATGGAGAGCGCCGGCAGCTCCGCGTCGTTCCCCTGGATGTACGCGCCGTAGAGGGTGCACAGCTCGCGAAAGAGCACGCCCAGGCTCCACCCGTCGGTGACGATGTGGTGCATGCAGAGCAGCAGGACGTGGTCGTCCTCCCCCAGCCGCAGCAGGCGGGCGCGGAAGATGGGCCCGCGCGCCAGGTCGAACGGCCGCGCCAGCTCCTCGCCTACGAGCCGCAGCGCCTCCGCCTCCCGCGCGTCCTCCGGCACGTCGGTGGATTCGATCGGGACGCGGAGCGGGCGCGCGGGGACGACCACCTGCACGGGCGAGCCGTCCACGACGCGAAAGACGGTGCGCAGCGACTCGTGGCGCTCCACCAGGAACGAGATGGCGCGCTCCATGGCGGCGGCGTCCAGCGGGCCCCGCATCCGCAGCGCGGAAACGATGTTGTACGCGGCGTTCCCGGGCTCCAGCCGGTCAAGGAACCAGAGCCGCTGCTGCGCAAAGGAGAGCGGAAACTGCCGCACGGGCCCGGCGCGCTGGCGGAGCAGCTCCGCCAGCCGCGCCCGCTTCTCCTCGGGGGAAAGCTCCACCGCGACGGGAAGGGCGACGCTCATGCGGGCTGCTCCGAGCCCTCGCCCAGCCCGGCGAGCATGGCCTCCACCTCGTCATCGGAGAGGGCGTCCACCCCCAGGTCCACCTCGCCCGCGAACTCCTGCGCCTGGCTGCGGTCGGCGCGGATGGCCTCCTGGGGCAGCCCCTGCTTCTGCCGGTAGTCGGCCACCAGCAGGGCGAACTGGGCCACGGTGCGCAGCTCCCAGATGGCGCGCAGGGGCACGTCCACCTTGCACCGCTCGCGGATGCGCGCGGCCAGCTGCACCGCCAGCAGCGAGTCGCCCCCCAGGTGAAAGAAGTTGTGGTAGATGCTCACCTTGGGGATGCCGAACAGCTCCTGGAAGATGTCGGCGACGATCTCCTCGTACTCGTTGCGCGGGTCGAAGTGCAGCGGCGTCGGAAAGTGCGTGTGCGGCGCCTGCCAGGTGTGCTTGGCGGCCGTCTCCTCGTCGTTCAGCCCCAGCCAGAAGCGCCCCTTCTCGAACGGATAGGTAGGAAGAGGAACGCGGTGACGGCGCTGGTGGTCGTAGAAACGTGGCCACTTTGGCTCCAAACCCTCCAGCCACATCTCCGCCACGGCGTTCCACAGCGTCTCGGTGTCGCCGCGGTCGTCCTGCGCGTGCGGGAGCGTGGTGAGCACGATCATCTCGGGCGCGCGGGCCGGGTTGCGGCGGGCCAGGGTGGCCAGCGAGCGGCCGGGGCCCACCTCAAGGAGGATGCGCTCGGGCTCCTGCATCAGCACCCGCAGCCCGTCGTCCCAGCGCACGGCGCCGCGCAGGTGGGCGGCCCAGTAGCCGGGGTCCTTCGCCTGCTCCTCGGTGATCCAGTCGCCGGTGACGTTGCTGAGGAAGGGGATCTCCGGCCGCCGCAACTCCACGCTGCGCACCACCTCCTCGAAGCGCGCGACGATGGGGTCCATCATCCGCGAGTGGAAGGCGTGCGAGGTGTGCAGCGGCTGCACGTGCGCCCCGCGCGCGGCCAGGGTCTCCCGCAGCGCCTCCACGGCCTCCGTGGGCCCGGAGACGACGCAGAGCGCCGGCCCGTTGACGGCGGCCAGGTCCAGCCCGTCGCCCATCAGCGGCCGCAGCTCGGCTTCGGGCAGCGAGACGGAGAGCATCGACCCCGCCGGCATCTCCTGCATCAGCGCGCCGCGGGCGGCGACCAGGCGCAGGGCGTCTTCCAGCGAGAGCACGTTGGCCAGGCAGGCGGCCACGTACTCGCCGATGGAGTGGCCGATCATCGCCTCGCCCACGTATCCCCAGTGGCGGAGCAGGCGCGCCAGGGCGTACTCGACGACGAAGAGCGCCGGCTGCGTGAGCGCCGTCTGCTTCAACCGCTCCGCCGCCTCCTCCGTCGCGCCCTCCGCGGGGTAGATGACCTCGCGCAGGTCGATGCCCAGGTGGGGGACCAGGATCTCGCAGCAGCGGTCCACCTCGGCGCGGAACACGGGCTCCTGCTGGTAGACCTCGCGCGCCATCCCCACGTACTGCGCCCCCTGGCCGGGGAACATGAAGACGGTGGGGGTCATGCGGTGCGGGTCCAGCTGCGAGCGCACGCGGGTGGGGTCGCGCGACTCCAGCGCCTGGATGGCGTCCTGGACGTCGCGGGCGACCAGGGTGCGGCGCTGGCGGAAGAAGCGGCGGCCAGCCTGCAGGGTGTAGCCCACGTCCGCGAGGTTCACGTCGGGATTCGCCCGCAGCCACTGGACCAGGTTGTCCGTCATCCGGTCCAGCGCCGTGGTGGTCTGCGCGGAGAGGATGAGCAGCTCCCAGGGACGCCGCGGGCCGGAGGGGACGGGCGCCGGCGCCTCCTGCAGGATGGCGTGCGCGTTCGTCCCGCCGATGCCGAACGAGCTTACGCCCGCGCGCCGCGGGGTGCCCTCGGGGACCTCCCAGTCGCGCAGGCGGTCGTTGATGAAGAAGGGGCTCCCCTCGATCTCCAGCTTGGGATTCGGCTTCCTGAAGTGGACCACGGGGGCGATCTGCCGGTGCTGCAGCTGCAGGATGGTCTTGATGAGCCCCGCGATCCCCGCGCCCGCGTCCAGGTGGCCGATGTTGGTCTTTACCGCGCCG
Organism: Longimicrobium sp.; assembly: GCA_035635315.1. Classification (GTDB taxonomy): domain Bacteria; phylum Gemmatimonadota; class Gemmatimonadetes; order Longimicrobiales; family Longimicrobiaceae; genus Longimicrobium. The sequence goes on along the minus strand of DASQBH010001494.1, from coordinate 429 downwards.
ATGGCGCAGTAGCCCACGCGGTCGGTCCCCGGGCGGAAGGCCTGCTTGAGGGCGGCGATCTCGATCGGGTCGCCCAGCGTGGTGCCGGTGCCGTGCGCCTCGATGTAGGTGATGTCGTCGGGGCTCACCCCGGCCACGGCCTGCGCCTCGGTGATGGCGTCGGCCTGGCCGTCGATGCTGGGGGCCGTGTATCCCACCTTGAGCTTGCCGTCGTTGTTGACGGCGGTGGAGAGGATGACGGCCAGCACGTGGTCGCCATCCTCCATCGCCTTTGCCAGCGGCTTGAGGAGCACGGCGCCCACGCCCTCACCCTCGATGGTTCCCTTTGCATCCGCGTCGAAGGCGCGGCAGTGGCCGTCGGGGGAGAGGATGGGCCCCTCGTCGTAGACGTAGCCGCGCCGCGAGGGGACGGAGATGGAGACGCCGCCC
>DASQBH010001493.1:0-7741 GCA_035635315.1 Longimicrobium sp. | reverse complement strand
GCCGGCGCGAAAGCGGAGGACGCGGGAAGGGCGATCCCGGAGCGGAGCTCGGCGACCCGGCCGGCCACGCCCAGCGACTGCGCGAGGAGCCACGACCAGTCGCCGATCATCCCCAGGTCGCAGGTGGCGATCACGGCCTGGACGAAGACCAGGAGCGCGCCCACGGCCAGCTCGCCAGCCGACGCCTGCCACGCCATGGCGCCCAGGACGGCCGCGTGCGAGGCGGCCAGGGCGGCAAAGGCGGCGGCGGTGAGGCCGCGGTGGGCGCGGCGGCTGCGCCACAGCACGCCCAGCGCCTCCGCCCACGCCTCGCCGTACCGGTCCACGAACCAGCCGCCCAGCCCGAACACGCGCAGCTCCTTGGCGGCGGGCGGCTCCAGCGCCAGCGAGCGCAGGTACTCCGCGCGGCGCATGCGCACGGCGCCGTCGCTCAGGTTCACGCTCACGCCGTTCTCGGTGGCCCTGCGGTCCACGAGGTTGGTGAGCTGCCACGCCGCGGCCAGCACCAGCGGCGCCCACCAGGCAAAGCCCAGCAGCACCACGAAGGCGCCCGCCCCGCGCAGCCGCGTGACCGCCACGCCGGCCAGCGCGGTGACGGTGGCGCGCAGCACGCCCCGCCGCTCGGCGTCCTGCACCGCTTCCACCCGGTCGGCAAAGGCGGGGTCCTCGACCGTGGCCAGCCCCGGCGCCTCCAGCGCCGCGCGCGCCACGGCGTGGTGCACCTCCAGCGCGAACGCCGCGTCCAGCACGCGCGCCAGCTGCGCCAGCGCGCCGCGGGCGACGGAGTGCGCCACCAGGACGGCGATCAGCCACGCGAGCGCCGCCAGCGCCGGCCCGGCGTCTCCCCCCGGGCCGGCCGCGGCGGGGATGGCGCGCACCAGGGCGCCCACCAGCAGGATCGCCCCCGTCGGCAGAAGGCCCACGGCGAGCACCAGCGCCGCGAGCGCGGCCGTGCGCGCCCGCCCCGCCTCCCACAGCAGCGCCAGGAGCGCGCGCCAGCGCCCCGCGCGGCTCCCCGTCGCCGCCCCGGGCATCACGCGTCCCCCGCGGCGGCGAGGGACGGCGCGGCGCGCATCGCGGTCGCCCGGCGGCTCACGCGGCCCCCTGCGTCGCATGGACGGCGCGGGCGTGCGCCGCCGCCAGCGCGTCGCGCAGGTGCGCGGCGAGCACGCGCACCTGCGGCTCGGACCCCAGCGCCGCGTGCTCGCCGGGGACGTCGTACACGTGCACGGGGCCGTCCACGTGCGCGGCCCAGCCCAGCGCGTGGCGCTCCTCGTCCGTGCGCGTGGCGAGAAAGGCCTCGCGCGCGGGCTGCAGGGCCGTGGCGCGGAAGAGCGCCAGGGGGGCGGCCAGGCGCCCGGGGTGGTACGCCGCGAAGCTGCGCGTGCGGTCGAAGACCATGCGGCACCCCTCCATCAGCTGCGCGGCCGTCGTCCCGATCTCCTCGTCCGGGGGCGCGGCGCCCTGCTCGTGCAGCGCGCGGGCGGCGTAGCGCACCGCCTCGTCCAGCTCCATCCCCTCCACCTCCCCTGGCCGCAGCCGGAAGGGGCGGCGCTGCACGGCGGCCACGTCCTGCGCCAGGTCCACCAGCACGTCCGTTTCGCGCTCCTCGCTCCCCCAGTCGCGCATCAGCGCGGGGGAGATGGTGTCGAGCATCCCCACCAGCGCCACCTCCTCCCCCGCCCCCTCCAGCTGCAGCGCCATCTCGAAGGCCACGATCCCGCCGAACGACCACCCCACGATCGAGTACGGCCCCTCCGGCTGCACCCGGCGGACGGCGGCCACGTGCTCCGCGGCGATCTGCTCGATCGGGCGCCCCAGGTCCTCGCCCACGTCGCGCACCCCGTACGCCGGCTGCTCCGCGCCCAGGCGGCGCACCAGGTTCACGTAGCCCATCACGTTGCGGTCGGCCGCGTGGACCAGGAACAGGGTGGGGAGCGAGCCGTTGGGCTGCAGCGGCACCACCGAGCCCGGCGCCAGGCTTCCGTCGCGCCGCTGCTCCAGGACGGCGTCGGCCATGTGGCGCACGGTGGCGCCAGTGAAGAGGGTGGCCACGGGAAGGTCGCACGCCAGCCGCCGGTTCACCTGCGTGAACAGGCGCAGCGCCAGCAGCGAGTTGCCGCCCAGGTCGAAGAAGCTCTGCGTGGCGCCGATCCCCTCCACCCCCAGCAGCTCTTCCCAGAGAGGGATGAGCTGCGCCTCCACGTAGTTCCGCGGCTCGTCCGCCTCGTCCGCCCCGCCGTACTCCGGCGCGGGAAGGGTGCGCGGGTCCAGCTTTCCGGTGGCCGTGCGCGGCAGCGCGTCCAGGTGCACAAAGGCGTCGGGGACCATGTGCTCCGGCAGCGCGCGCCGCAGGTGCTCGCGCAGCGAGGCGGCGTCCGCGCCGTCGGCCACCACGTACGCCACCAGGCGGCGGTCGCCCGGCCGGTCCTCGCGCACCACCACCAGGCAGCCGCGCACGGCGGGGTGCCGGCGGATCACCGCCTCCACCTCGCCCAGCTCCACGCGGTAGCCGCGCACCTTCACCTGGTTGTCGGTGCGACCGAGGATGAGCAGGTTGCCGTCCGCCTGCCAGCGCGCGCGGTCGCCCGTGCGGTACATCCGCTCCCCCGCCCGGGCGAACGGGTCGGGGACGAACTTCTCCGCCGTCAGCGCCGGGCGGCCCAGGTAGCCGCGGGCGACGCCGGCCCCGCCGATGTACAGCTCGCCCGGCAGCCCCACGGGGACCGGCTGCAGGTGCGCGTCCAGCACGTAGAAGGTCAGGTTCTGGATCGGGTGCCCCACGGGGACGGCCCCGGCGCGGTGCTTTCCCTGGGGCAGCACGTACGCCGAGCACCCCACCACCGTCTCCGTGGGCCCGTACTCGTTCATCAGCCGCACGCCGGGGGCGTGGTCCTGCCAGAAGAGCGTGGGCTCGGCGGAAAGGAAGTCGGCGCCGATCACCAGCGTGTGCGCGGCGGCGCGCGCCTCCGCCTCCGTCAGCAGCGGGGTGAGGAGGGAAAGGTGGACGGGGGTGATCTTGATCGGCCCGAAGCCGGGGCTCCGCCGCAGCGCCTCCGCCAGCGCCTCCACGGCGTTCTCCTCCGGCAGCAGGTGCACCGGCCGGCCGGCGAAGAGCGCGAGCAGGTTGGTGAGGGTCAGGTCCACCGCCATCGACGAGAAGACCGGCGACCCGTTCCCCTCCCTCGCCCCATAGGCGCGCACCCCCCAGTGGAGGTAGTTGCAGACGCCGCGGTGGTGCATCGCCACGCCCTTGGGGCGCCCGGTGGAGCCGGAGGTGTAGATGACGTAGCACAGGTTTTCGCTCGCCACCCCCGTGCGCGGGAGCTCCGGGGACGCCGCGGCGATCGCCGCCCGCTCCGCCCCGGCATCCACGCAGACCACGCGCACCCCCTGGCGCGCGGCCACCCGCTCCCGCAGCCGCTCCTGGGTGAGGACGACGGCCACGGCGGCGTCCTCCATCACGTACGCAATGCGCTCGGCGGGGTGCGCGGGATCGGCCGGGACCCAGGCGCCGCCGGCCTTCATCACCCCCAGGATGCAGGGGATCAGCTCCGGGCCGCGCTCCAGGCAGATCCCCACCCGCACCTCCGGCCCCACGCCGAGCGCGGCGAGGTGGCTGGCCACGCGGTTGGCGGCCGCGTCGAGCTCCCGGAAGGTGAGGGTGTCCGCGCCGAAGACCACGGCGGGGGCGTCCGGCGTCCGCTCCGCCTGCGCCTGGAAGAGCTCGTGGATGCAGCGGTCCGCCGGATACTTCGCCGTCGTCCGGTTCCACTCCAGCACGTGACTGCGCTCCGCCCGGCCCATCAGCTCCAGCCGGGAGACGCGCCGGCCGGGGTCGTCGGCCACCTGCCGGAGCAGGCGCTCCAGGTGCTCCGCCATCCGCCGCGCCGTCCCCGCGTCGAAGAGGTCGGTGGCGTAGGTCAGCCCGCCGGTGATCCCGCGCCCGCTCACCCGCAGCGCCACGGCCAGGTCCACCTTGGCGGCGCCGCCCTCCGTCTCCACCTCGCGCACCTGCACGCCGGGGAGCGCGGGGGCCCCGCCTCCGTCTTCCTGCAGCTCGAAGAGGACCTGGAAGAGGGGCGAGTGGCTCAAGTTGCGCACGGGGCGCAGCTCGCCCACCAGCTTTTCGAAGGGGACGTCCTGGTTCTCGTACGCGCCCAGCGTGACGCCGCGCACGCGGCGCAGCACCTCGCGGAAGGCGGGGTCGCCGGAAAGGTCCGTGCGGATCACCAGCGTGTTCATGAACAGGCCGATGAGCCCCTCGGTCTCGCCCCGGGTGCGCCCCGCGATGGTGCTGCCCACGACGACGTCGTCGCCGCCGCCGTAGCGGGCCAGGAGCACCTGGAAAGCGGCGAGCAGCACCATGTAGAGCGTGGCGCCCTCGGCGCGGCCCAGCGCCTCCAGCCGGTCCACCAGGCCGCGGGAGAGGTGGATGGGGAGAAAGGCGCCGCGAAAGCTCATGCTCGCGGGGCGCGGGTGGTCCGTGGGCAGCTGCAGCAGCTCCGGCGCGCCGGCCAGCCGCTCGCGCCACCAGGCCAGCTGCCGCTCCAGCGCCGGCCCGCGCAGCTGCTCGCGCTGCCAGGCGGCGAAGTCCGCGTACTGCACCGGCAGCTCCGGCAGCGGCGAGGGCTCGCCCCGCAGGTACGCGCCGTAGAGCGCCGCCAGCTCGCGGAACCACACGTCCAGGCTCCACCCGTCCGTCACCACGTGGTGCATGGAGGCCAGGAGCGCGTGGTCCGTGGCGCCCAGCCGCAGCAGCCGGGCGCGGAAGAGGGGGCCCGCCTGCAGGTCGAAGGGACGCTCCGCGTCGTCCGCGGCGCGGCGCCGCACCTCCGCCTCGCGCTCCGCCTCCGGCAGCCCCGACAGGTCGTCCACGGGGAGGGTGAAGCCCGCGAAGGGGGCGACCGCCTGCACCGGCGCGCCGTCCACGGCGGGGAGGGTGGTCCGCAGCACCTCGTGGCGGCGGACGATCTCTCCCAGCGCCCGCTCCAGCGCCCCGGCGTCCAGCTCCCCCCGCAGCCGCAGGGGGATGGGGACGTTGAAGAACGTGCCCCCGGGCTGCAGCCGGTCCAGGAACCACAGCCGCTCCTGCGCGAACGAGGGCGGCAGCGGACCGCCGCGCGGCACGGGGCGCACCGCGGCCGGCGCGGGAAGCGCGGCGCCGCGCAGCGCCTCCACCCGCTCCGCCACTCGCGCCACCGTGGGCCCCTCGAACAGGGCGCGCAGGGGGAGCTCCACCTGCAGCGCCTCGCGGACGCGGGAGACCAGGCGCATGGCCAGCAGCGAGTGCCCGCCCCGCTCGAAGAACCCGTCGTGGCGCCCCACCCGCTCCACCCCCAGCACCTGCGCCCAGACCTCCGCCAGCCGCGCCTCCACGGGGGTGGCGGGCGCGGCGTAGCGCTCGCGCGACGCGTACTCCGGCGCGGGAAGGCCGGCGCGGTCCACCTTGCCGTTCGGGTTGAGGGGGAGCGCATCCAGGAGGACGAAGGCGGAGGGCACCATGTGCTCCGGCAGCCGCGACCGCAGGTGCGCCCGCAGCGCCTCGGCGTCCGGCGCCGCGTCCGCGGAGCGCTCCGGATCGGCCGGAGCCGCGGGGACGACGTACGCCGCCAGCCGGCGGTCGCCCGGCACGTCCTCGCGCGCCATGACGAACGCCTGGCGCACGGCGGGGTGCTCCGTCAGCGCCGCCTCCACCTCGCCGGTCTCGATCCGGAAGCCGCGGATCTTGACCTGGTGGTCGGCGCGGCCCAGGAACTCCAGGTTGCCGTCGGCCAGCCAGCGCACCCGGTCGCCCGTGCGGTAGCAGCGGGCCCCCGGCGCGGGGGAGAAGGGATCGGGGACGAAGCGCTCCGCCGTGAGCCCCGGGCGGCCCAGGTAGCCGCGCGCCACCCCCTCGCCCGCGACGTACAGCTCCCCCGGAACGCCGACGGGGGCCAGGCGCAGCTCCGCGTCCAGCACCTGCAGGCGAACGTTGCCGTGCGGGGTGCCCACGGGAAGGTTGGGCCAGCGCAGGGAGGCGTCGGTCCCCGCCTCCAGCCGCAGGGTGGTGGAGGTGCACGCCGTCTCGGTGAGGCCGAAGACGTGCACCAGCGCGACTCCCAGCCCCGCCCATTCCGCCAGCCGCTCGGGAGAGACGCGCTCCCCGCCCACGATCACGAAGCGGACGCACTCCGGGACGCGCGCGCCGGAGCGGGCCAGCTCGTGCACCCACTGGTGCCAGTAGGCGGTGGGCAGCTCCAGGCTGGTGACGCCCAGCTCGCGCAGGGCGCGCATCAGCTCCGGCGGGGAAAAGAGGTCCCCGCCGGCCACGGCCACCGCCGCGCCGGCCAGCCAGGTGGGGTACAGCTCCTCCACCACCACGTCGAAGGCGGGGGACGCGAACTGCAGCACCCGGTCGGTGGCGCGCAGCCCCATCCGCTCCGCGAAGTCGGTGGCGAAGTTCACCAGGGCGCGGTGGGCCAGCGCCACCCCCTTGGGCCGCCCGGTGGAGCCGGAGGTGTAGATCACGTACGCCAGGTTGTCGGGCGTCGCCCCGCTCTCCGGCGCTTCCCCGCGCTCCGCGTCGATCGCGGCGCGGTCGGCGTCCAGGCGGACGACGCGCGCCGCGCCGGCCGGGTGGCGCTCCGCCAGCCCGTCCAGGGTCAGCAGCACCCGCGCGCCCGAATCCTCCAGCATGTACGCCAGCCGCTCGGCCGGGTACGCCGGGTCCAGCGGGACGTAGGCGCCCCCGGCCTTGAGCACGCCCAGGACCGCCTCCGGCATCTCCGGTCCCCGGTCCAGGAGGATCCCCACCCGCACCTCGGGCCCCACCCCCAGCCGGCGCAGGTGGCTCGCCAGGCGGTTGGCCCGCTGGTCCAGCTCGCGGTAGGAGATCTCGCCGCCGGGGTGGATGACGGCCGGCGCGTCCGGCGTCCGCGCCGCCTGCGCGGCAAAGAGGTCGTGGATGCAGCGGTCGCGGGGGAACGGGACCTCCGTGCGGTTCCACGCCTCCAGCAGCCGCCGCTCCCCCGCCCCGACCAGCTCCACGTCGCGCACGCGGACGCCGGGATCGAGCGCCACCTGCTCCAGCACGCCGTCCAGCGCCGCCAGCCAGCGCCCGATCGTCACCCCGTCGAAGAGGTCCGAGCGGTACTCGCAGGTCAGCTGCAGGTCGTCGCCCGTCTCCACGAAGTTGACGTCCACGTCCACCTTGACGCCGCCCCCGAAGTTCTGCTCGCTCTCGGCGCGCAGCCCGCCCAGCGACGCCGTTCCGGCGCCCGCGCGGTCCAGGTTCATCAGCGCGGAGAACAGGGGCGCGCGCCCGGCGTCGCGGGTGCGCAGCACCGCCTCCACCAGCCGTGGAAGGGAGAAGGCCTGGTGCTGCACCCCCCGCAGGGTGGCGCCGCGCACCCGGCGCGCGAGCTCCAGGAACGTCTCCCCCTCGTCCACCCGCACGCGGATGGGGAGGACGTTGACGGCGTATCCCACCAGCTCCGCCGCCGCGCCGCCGGCCGCCTGCCCCGCCGCCGGCGTCCCCACCACCACGTCGTCCTGCCCGGCCAGCCGGGCCAGCCAGAGCGCCTGGGCGGCAAGGAGGGCGTGGAAGGGCGTGAGCCCGTGCGGCCGCACGGCCGCGGCCAGGCGCCGCGCCAGCCCCGCGGCGAGCGCGTGGGCCACCCGCTCGCCCACGTAGCCGCGCACGGGCGGCCGCGGCCGGTCGGTGGGAAGCTCCAGCACGGGCACCCCGTCCGCGAACTGC
>DASQBH010001492.1:0-7952 GCA_035635315.1 Longimicrobium sp. | reverse complement strand
GAAGTCATCGCTTCGCCTGTGCACAGTGAATCAATGCGTCTGGTATCATCCCGAGCCTGAGAGGGTGTCGAAAAACCTTGAAAGCAAAGGCAAGTCATCCTGAGGGAGCGCCGCGCGGCAACCTGAACCTGCACAGCCGCTTGTGCGCGACCGAAGGACCTTCTTTCCGACATCGTGGGGCAGGCTTGTCGGCACAGATTCAGCCCCTGGCTTCGGCTGGCAAGGTCCTTCGGTCGCCGCCATGGATCAAGCAAAGCGAAGGACTTGCGCGCGGCTCCCTCAGGATGACTGGCTCATGATTCCGGTTTCTCAACACCCTTTCAGAATGACAGCGATCGTCCCGATCTTGCGGATCTGGTAGGACACGGATGGTGCAGGAAAGGCGGCGTGGATCCCACGGATCCATGCCGCCTTTCTTTCCTGTGGGCGTTTCTCCGGATGCTGGATCGTTCATCCAGCGCCTCGGAGCGGAGCCTACTGCTGTCCCCGGATGCGCACGGGGACGGGGGAGTGGGTGCGGGTGCCGTTGCCCAGCTCGCCCAGGTCGTTGGTGCCCCAGCAGTAGACGGAGCCGTCGACCGTCAGGCCGCAGTGGGTGCGGGCGCCGCTGAGCTGCTTGAACTGCAGCCCGCCGGAAACGGGCACCGGGGTGGCGCTGCCCCCGCCCGTGGTTCCGTTCCCCAGGTCGCCGTTGGCGTTGGTTCCCCAGCAGTACGCCGCCCCGCCCGCGGCCAGCCCGCAGCCGGCGCCCCGGTCGCCGGCGATGGACTCCAGCGTGAACCCGCTCCACACCGCGTGCGGCGTGTCGGACTCTTTGGGGCCCGTGAAGGGATCGACGATCCCCCAGCAGTACACGGCGCCCGCGTCCGTGAGGGCGCAGGTGCCGTGGCCTCCCGCGCTGATGGCGGCGAAGGTGTGCCCGCCGGCCACCGGCACCGGCACCTCGCTGCAGTACGCCAGCCGGCTGTTTTCGGCCCGGTACGACAGGCACGTGTTGCCACGGGGAGCGCCGCTGCCCAGCTGGCCGTACGCATCCCACCCCCAGCAGTACGCCGCCCCGTCGGTGGTGATGCCGCAGGCGTGCTCCGCGCCCGTGCTGAGGGTGCGGAAGGTCAGCCCGCCCGCGACCGCCACCGGCGCGGCGCTGGAGCCGGCGTCGCCGTTCCCCAGCTGCCCGCGGCTCTCGAGCCCCCAGCACCAGGCCCTGCCCGCCGCGTCCAGGCCGCACCCGTATTCGCCCGCCACGCTGATGCTGTCGAGCGCCACCCCGCCCTCCAGCCGGGTGGGGGTGCGCGTGTCGCGGTTCCAGCAGTACACCGCCCCGGCGCCGGTCAGCCCGCAGGCGTACGTCCCGCCGGCTTCCAGCTGCGTAAAGGCGGGCGTGCCCGGCACCACCACCGCCGTGGTGCTGCACCGGAATGTGTTCGCGCACTCGGGAAAGCGGGTGTCCGGCTGTCCCAGGAGCCCGGCGTACCCCCAGCAGTAGACGGTCCCCGCCGCCGACATCCCGCAGCCGTTCGCCGCGGCGCCCGTCAGCGACGCGAACCGCGGCAGCGCGGACACCTGCAGGGTGGCCGAGGCCGTGCTCCCCCCGAAGGTGCCGGTGATCTGCGCCGACCCCACCCCCGTGCCGCGCAGCAGGGCCCGCGCGCCCTGCTCCGCCGCGGTGGAGACGATGGACGGCGCCGACGAGGTCCACGCCACCGTTCCCGTGCCCAGCGTGTGGCCGAACTCGTCCACGCCCACCGTGTTGCCCAGCGCGTCCACCCCGCGCGCCGTCCGCACGTCGCCGAACGGCACCGGCGAGTCCGCGTCCAGGACCACCGCGGCGATGGGGCCGGGGCGCGCGCTGGCGAAGAACGCCCGCACGGTCGTGGCGCCCACGGTCACCTCCACCACCTGCCGCTCGCTCCCCTGCGTGTAGTTGGTGGCGCGGGTCCCCAGCGTCCACGTGGTGCTCGCCATCCCCTGCGCGTCGGTCACGGACTGCGCCGGGTTCACCGCGCCCCCGTCCGGCGTGGCCCAGCGCACCGGGATCCCCGCCAGCGGCTGTCCGTCCGGCGTGACGATCTTCACCACCAGCGGCTGGGGAAGGGACAGCCCCACCCGCGCCGTCTGGTCCGTGCCGCTGATGACGTGGATCGGCACCGGGACGGAGGTCGCCGCGAACGCCACGGGGGGCATCCCCGGCGCCGCCGCCTCCAGCTGCTGGGGACCCGCCGCGCCCAGCGTCCACGCCGCGCGCGCGATCCCCTGCGCACTGGTGGTGGCGGCGGCCGGGCTCACGCTGCCGCCCCCGGCGCGCACCGTCCACGCGACGGCGACGCCCGCCACCGGGTTGCCGTACGAATCCACCACTCGCACCCCCACCGAGTCCAGCGCAAAGCCCGCCAGCCCGCTGGCCGCGGCGGGCGCCACCGCCGCCGCGCCGGCCGCCGCCCGCGGCTCCGCGGCCGCGCGGAACACGCCGAACAACAGCGGCTGGCCCGTGGCGGCGTCCACCGCGCGCGCCTCCACCCGCTGGCTGTCGGCGGCCACCGTGCCCAGCGTCCAGCGCTCCTGGGCCAGCCCGTCGCGGTTGGTCAGGCTGGAGCCGGCGTACACCGCGCCCCCGCCCGAGACCACGCGAAAGCTCACCATCTGCCCCTCCACCGGCCGGCCGCGGGCGTCCGTCACCCGCACCACCAGCGGCTGCGGCAGGTCCTGCCCCACCGGCCCCCGCTGGTCGTCGCCGGAAACCACCGCCAGCTGGGCCGGCGGCCCCGCCCCGGGCCCGGACGGGTCGTCGCACGCCGCCGACGCGAGCAGGACTGCGGCGGCGAGAAGACGCGTCGCCGTGGCGGGAAGGAAGATCCTGGGGAACTGCATCTCGAAAAGACTCCGGGGAGAGCGGGGGGACGGGCGCGAACGGCGGCCAGGTCCCGGATCATCATTGAAAATACATCCGCGGCGGCGGGTCCGGAAACGCGGGCGGATGATGCCCTCGGCAGGGTGCGGGACGCCTGCGCGGCCTTGCTGGGACGGTCCGGGGGCGGCGAGCCGTCCGCCGCCCCCGGTCTGCCGCTTCCATCCACGGCCGTGGATCATCAGGGGGTCGGATGCACCGTCAGGGTCACGGTGTCGCTGATCCCCGCGCCGCAGGTCGCCGTGACGGGGTACGTTCCCGGCGTGTTGCTGCGCACGTTCACGTTGGGGTACTGCAGCCCCGCGATGGGGGTGAGCTCCACCTCGGCGGGCGCGGTCCACACCACCGCGCACCCCTGGTACCCGCGCGCGCTGAAGCGGTTGCCGAACTCGTCCTCCAGGACCGCGGTGAACACGGCCGTCGCCCCCTGGCCCACCGACTGCGCTTCGGGCGTCGCGATGATCCTGCTGGCCACCGGGCGCACCGTGGTCTGCGCCGTTCCCGAGGCCGCCGTCCGGGCCACGAACCCGCGCAGCTGCGCCGCGACGGACGTCTGGTTGTTCAGGTTCTGCGGGAACGACCAGGAGACGTCCACGTAGCCGCCGGCGTCGGTGGTCCCGTCGGCCGGGGTCACCGTGCCGTAGGTGGCCGTAAAGGTGATCGGCTCTCCCGCGACCGGGTTGCCGTACCCGTCCGTCACCCGGAACCGTCCCAGCAGCGTGGTCCCCGGCGCCACGTTGAAGGGGACCGCCATGGGGACGACCGTCGAGGGCGCGCCCGCCGTCACCGTCCCGGCAAAGCTCACCTCCGCGTCCAGCAGCTTCGCGGTGGCCGTCTGCGCACCCGCCTGGCTTCCCGGCTTCCAGCTCACGCTGGCGCGCCCCTGGGCGTCGGTGGCCGTGGTCACGGTGGACTGGTTGGCATCGCCGAACGTTCCCGAGCTGGTGGTCCACTGCACCTGGGCGCCGTGCACCGGCACGCCGTTCTGCCGCACCTCCACCACCAGCGGCTGCGCGAAGGGGGTGAACACCTGCGACGTCTGGCCGCCCCCCGACACCGCCGTGAGCGTGGCGCCAGCCCCCACCGCCGCCGTGGCGGTAAAGGTGGCGTTCATCGACGCGCCCGCCGACGCCCGCAGCGTCTGCGGCGTAGCCACGCTCCCGCCCAGCGTCCACCGGGCGCGGGCGATCCCCTGCGCGCTGGTGACGGAGCTGGCGGGCGACACCGAACCGCCGCCCGAGGTGACCGCCCAGTTCACCGTCACCCCGGGGACGGGGTTGCCGTACGGGTCGCGCACCAGCGCCGCGGCCGAGTCGGCCACCGGCGTTCCCGGCGCGCCGGTCAGCGCGGGCTGCACGGCGGTGATGGTGGCCGCCGCGGCCGCCGTGCCGATGGCGCGGAAGGTGGCGAACACCAGCGGGGCGCCCGTCTCCGGGTCCACCGCGCGCGCCTCTACCTGCTGGGTGTCGGCCACCGTGCCCAGCGTCCAGCGCTCCTGCGCGATGCCGTCCTTGTTGGTGATCGCCGAGCCGGCGAACACCGAGCCGCCCCCGCGGGTGACCCGGAAGTTCACCAGCTGGTCGCGCACGGGCCTGCCGGCGTCGTCCACCACCTTCACCACCAGCGGCTGGGGCAGCTCCTGGCCCACCGGGGCGGTCTGCAGGTCGCCCGAGACCACCCGCACCTCCGCGGGGCGCTGGCCGCCGCCCACCACTTCGCCGTTGCATCCCGCGGCGAGCAATCCCGAGAGGAGCGCCGCCGCGCTCGCGATCATCCTCATACCGTCCGCCCCTGTTCGTTGTCGTTCACCGCGGCGCCCATGCGCCCCAGCTCCTGCGCCACCTCGTCCGCCTCCATCCGCGCGTTCAGCTCCGCGTAGAGCCGGTACGCCTCCCCAAGTCGGGCGGCCGCGGCCTCGGAATCGCCCCGCCGTGCCTCGAGCCTCCCGTAGTGATGCTGCGTCGCGGCTGCTTCGAACGCGGGAAGCCCGTGGTCGCGGCACACCTCCAGCGCCTTTTCGTAGAACAGGTACGCCTCCGCGTCGCCGCGCTCCTCGGCGGCGGCGCCCAGCGCCCGGTACACGTCCGGCAGCCTGAGCACCGCGTGGTGGTGGATGGCCAGCGCCTCGGCGTCGCGCGCCGCCGCCAGCGCCTCGCGGGTGCGGCCCTGGCGCAGCAGGGGTTCGGAGAGCCCCGCCATGACCGCCACGCGGAACGCCGGGTCCAGCTCCCGCCCCAGCGCGCGGCGAAAGGCGGATTCGGCGTCCTCCGCCTCGCCCCGCGCCAGGTGCAGGCGCCCCCAGCCGTGGTCCACGTACGCCATCAGCCCGTCGCCCAGCCCCGCGGCGGTCTCCTCTCCGCGCGCCAGCCACTCCGCCGCGGCATCCAGGGCGCCCAGGCGGCGTTCCACCACGGAGAGCCCCACACACAGGTGCACGTATTCCGCGGTGGGCGGGCGTGCCGGGCAGCGCTCCACCCCGCGAAGGTACCACTCCCGGGCCTCGCTCCAGCGGCTCTGGTCCACGTGCACGTTTCCCAGCCCCTGGCACGCCACCACCGCGCCCACCTCGTCGCGCTGGGCGACCGCCACTTCGAAGCTTTCCTGGTACCGCCGGGTCGCCACTTCCCACTGACCCATCGCGCGAGCGACTCGGCCCAGCCGGCGAAGCGCCAGCCCCTCGCCCTGGCGGTCGCGCGGCTTGCGGCCGATCTCCAGCGCCCGCTCGTAGAACTCCCGCGCCTGGTCCAGCCGCCGCTCGGCCTCCTCCGCCTCGCCTGCATCCACCAGGTGCCGCGCCGCCTCGGCTGCCTCTCCCCGCTCCAGCGCGGCCAGGGCGCGCACGGTGTGGCGCATCACCCCCTCCACGCGCCGGCGAACCCGCTCCGCCAGCGCCTCGACCTGGCTTTCCAGCGCGGCCGGGTCTGCCAGGCGCGTGCTGAGCGCGGGGTAGTCCTCGGCCGAGCCCCACGCCAGCCCGCCGTCCGCGCGCGACGCCGACAGCAGCGCGTCGCGCAGGTGCGCCAGGTCATCCGTCTCGGGGATGGCCCTCAGCGCGGCGTCGATCTTCAGGGCTCGCTGGGTCACGCGGGGTCGGTGGATGAGCGATCGGCTGCGTTCATGGGGAAGGGCAGGTGCACGCGGCGTTCCGTGGTGCCGATCGCAAGAATCCCTTGCCGTTGCTGGGATTTTCGGGATGGGGCGACGCGTCGGCGGGGGGATGGCTGCCGGTTTTTGTGACATCGTGCCGCAGGAACCGGCAGAACGGGGAGGGTGCGGGCGAGCCCCGGGTCACTCCGGGAGTACGCCGTACTCCATGGCTTTGCGCGAAACGGTGTTGCGGTGCATGTCCAGGATCTCCGCGGCGCGCCCGAAGTGCCCGTTCACCCGGCTCAGCACCTGCCCGATGTGAAGCGCCTCCACCTGCGCCATCGTCATGTCGGCGGAGTAGCCGGGCAGCGACCCGGCCCCGCCTGCCTCCTTTACCGGCGCGGCCCCCGGTCCCAGCTGAAGGTGATCCACCTGCAGCACGTTGCCGGGGGCCAGCAGCACCGCACGCTCCAGCACGTTGCGCAGCTCGCGGACGTTGCCCGGCCACGCGTGGGCTTCAAGGCTGCGCATGGCTTCGTCGGCGATGCCGCGCAGCTCCCGCCCGTGCTCCGCCGCGAAGCGCGCCGCGTAGTGCAGCGCCAGGGCGCGCACGTCGCCGGGGCGCTCGCGCAGGGCCGGCAGGTGCAGCCTCACGACGGCCAGGCGATAGAAGAGGTCTTCGCGAAAGTCGCCCGAGGCGATCAGCGACGGCAGGTCGCGGTGGGTTGCCGCCACCACGCGCACGTCCAGGCGAATGCGCTCCTCGCCCCCCAGCCGCTCGATCTCCCGCTCCTGCAGGGCCCGGAGGATCTTGGCCTGCAGCACCAGGCTCATGTCCCCGATCTCGTCCAGGAACAGCGTGCCGCCGTTCGCCCGCTCAAACCGGCCCACCTTGCGGGCGATGGCTCCCGTGAACGCGCCGCGCTCGTGCCCGAACAGCTCGCTCTCCAGCAGGTCCTCGGGGATCGCGGCGCAGTTGACGGCCACGAAGGCGCCCCCCGCCCGCCCGCTCGCGGCGTGCAGCGCGCGGGCGACCAGCTCCTTTCCCGTTCCCGACTCGCCGGTCACCAGCACCGTGGCATCGCTTGCCGCCACCCTGCCAACCGTCTTGAACGCATCGATCAGCGCGGGGCTGCTCCCCACCAGCTCGTCCCCCGGCTCGGCCGTCAGCCGGGGAAGCGGCACCACGGCGCCGGCGGGCGGGGCGGGGGAAAGCAGGGCGGCCAGCCTGCCGACGTCCAGTGGAACGGTCAGCAGCTCGGCCGCGCCCAGGCGCGGGGCGTCGATGGCCAGGCGCAGCGCCGGCGCGCGGGCCACCAGCACCAGCGTCCCCGCGTTGGGCGCCGCCGCAATGCGGCGGATGATCGCCCCGTCCTCGTCCACCGCCGACGCCAGCAGCACAGTGGCGCCATGGGGAGAGGCGGAGAGCGCGCGCAACCCGTCTCCGAGCGTCGCCGCCGTGCTCAACGCCGCGCCCGCACGCTCGCAGGCGGCGCGCACGCCCTCGCGAACCTCCGCGTCGTCCCCGATGAGCAGGACCCTGCGATCCGCCATCCATCCTCGATTTGCAAAATGTGACACGCGTCCGGCAGAAGCATGTCACAAAATCCGGCAGAAGGGAAGGTTCTTGCGCGGGTGTCCCTGCAGAAGGCCAACAACGTCGCAATTTGACTTTGGTCCGCACGCACTCTCGCACTCTCGCACTCTCGCACTCTCGCACTCTCGCACTCTCGCACTCTCGCACTCTCGCACTCTCGCACTCTCGCACTCTTCCTGTCGTTCGATCGTCCGCTCGCTTGACACAAAGCCAGTGTTTCCGGCACTTTCACCCGATGATCTCGCAAACGCACGCCGCTCCCGCCGACGAGCTTCTGGAGCGGTTCCGCGCCGGCCAGCGAACCGCGCTGGCCCGCGCCATCTCCATCGTCGAGGATGGGCGCCCCGGGTTCGAGCGCATCCT
>DASQBH010001491.1:0-3041 GCA_035635315.1 Longimicrobium sp. | reverse complement strand
GGGGCAAAGACCCGCTCCGCCTCCGCCAGCGCGTCGTGGACGTACCCCGCGTACATGGCGTGCATCAGCAGGTCGTCCTTGCTGGCGAAGCGCGCGTAGAAGCCGCCCACCGAGATGCCCGCGCGCCCGGCCACCTGCTGCACCGACACGTCCTCGTAGCGCGCGCCGCCCAGCAGCTCGCCGAACGCGCGCAGGATGCGCTCCTCCGTCTTCTTGCTGCGCGGCTGCTGCGGCGTGCGGGTGGATGCGGAGGATGCTTCGGCCATGGATCGGCGGTGCGGGAGGATGGATGGAAATGCGAATCTGATTCTGTTTTACTTTAACGGAGCGCCGCCGTCAAGAGTTTCACGCGTCCAGGGTACGGCGTGGGGCGGTCCGGCTCAATCGCGGTGGGACGAACCGTGGAGGGGCGGGATGAACCCTCACCCGGCTCGGGGCCCTCATACCGGATCCGCAAAAACAAAAAGCACTCACGCAGAGCAGCGGAGGGGCAGAGCAGCAGAACGAAACTCTCTGCTACTTTGCCTCTCTGCTACTCTGCGTGCAAAGTCTTTTGCCGGAGTTGGTATCACCCGGCTCGGGCCCTCACCCGGCTCGGGCCTCGTCTGCCCTCTCCCACGAACTGCGTGGGAGAGGGGATACACTGCACGGGGTGAGGTGCGCGTGGGGGGATCGCGTCATAGCTTGCTCCCGCGATATCCCGTCGCGCCCGCCGTCTCCCCTTGCTCCGCTTCTTCATGCATCCAAGACGTCTCGCTCCGCTGCTCGCGTTGGTGCTGGCCGCGTGCGCCGGCAACGTTCCCCGGGCGGCGGTGGCCGGCGCGGCGGGGGAGGACACCGCGGGGGCGCTGGAGGCGCAGCGGGCGTGGTGGCGCGCGTTTGCCGTCGCGGATACGGCGTATCTGCAGGCCCACACGGCGCCGGCGTTCTCGCTGACGCTGAGCAGCGGCGCGACGCTGGACCGGGCGGGGATGCTGGCCCAGGCGGCGACGCACGTGAACGGCAGCCGGCTGCGGATGGAGTGGGCGGACGAGACGGCACGGCTCGCGGCGCCGTCCGTCGCGGTCGCGACGATGCGCTTCACGGAGGCGGACGGGCCCACGTCGGCCACGTTCCGCTACCTGACGGTGATGGAACGCGCCGCGGACGGCTGGCGCGTGTCCGCGGCGCAGAGCACCCGCGAGCTGACGTTCACCCCCACGCTCCCCGCGGCGCAGGCGGGGGAGATGGGCGACTTCGTGGGCGCGTACCGCACGCCGCGCGGCGCCGTCCTGCGCGTGGAGGCGCGCGACGCGGCGCTGGCGCTCATCGAGCCGTCGGGGACGGAGATCCGCATGGAGCCCATCGCGCCGGGGGTGTTCGAGTTCCGCGGCGTGTCGCCGCTGAACGGCGTGGTGCGCCTGGTGTTCACGCGCGACGCCGGCGGGCGGGTGACGAGCGTGACGCGGCTCATCAACGGCGCCGCCAACACCTTTCCGCGCATCCCCTGACCGTGCGGTGATCGGGGACGTGCCGTCCGCCTGCCTGGCGAATGATGCGCTTTGCGGATCTGGTTCGGTAACGTGCCGTCCGCCCGCGGGAGCGAATGAATTCGCCGCTGGGAAAACGCGAAGTCCGCCTGCGCGGACTCGGCGGTCCGGGCGCGTGCGGCATCCCGGGCACCTGCGCGTCCGCAACCGGGCTGATCATCCACCCCAGTCTTCAATCGACATGACGCCGATGGAGCCGGATCGAATCGTGGAAGGGCCCGCCATGCTGATGGCGGGGCTGCGGCGCGTGCACACCTTCAGCGGGGCCGCGCAGAGCATCCCCGAACAGTGGCAGGCGCTGCGGGAGATGGGGACGCTGCCGGGGCAGCAGGGGACGGAGATGTACGGCGTGATGTGCGGCGCCGACCCGGCGGCGCAGACCTTCGAGTACATGACGGGCGTGGTGGTGGCGTCGTTCGATGCGCTGCCGCCCGGGACCGGCAGGATGCGCATTCCCGCGCAGCGCTACGCCGTGTTCATGCACCGCGGGGGCGTCGGCACGCTGCACCACACGTGGGAGGCCATCTGGAACGACTGGCTTCCCCGGTCGGAGTACCGGATGGCGAACACGCCGGAGTTCGAGCTCTACGGCGAAGGCTATGACCCGCGGACCGGGGCGGGCGTGATCGAGGTCTGGGCCTCCATCCTGCCGGCCTGACGTATCGATCCGGAGTCCTGATGGCGTACACCCTGCGCGCGGTAATCGCGCGGTGCGGCGTGCTCGGCGAGCCGCCGGCGTGGATCGCGGACTCGGCCGTCATCCCGCTGCCGCAGGGCTGCTGCATGGTGCCGGTGACGGATGCGGTGGCCTACGCGTTCGGCCCCGCGGACCGGCCGTGGCTGTACGAGACGCACTCCATCTTCACCCACCTTCCCGAAGGGCTGGTTGCGCACCTGCGGGAGCTTTCGCGCGGCGGACGGGTGGCGTACGTGGAGGCGGAGTACCACGGCGGAGACGGCGAGCAGCGCTGCATCGTGTGGGAGGACGGCGCCGCGCTGGGCGAGCCGGAGGAAAGCGGGTACGCCATCAATTCGGCGCTGGGCAGCCTGGGGGTGGAGGCGGCGGAGGGCGTGGACCGTTTCGACACGCTGGGGCTGGGGCGGCACCGCAGCGTGGACGACTGGCTGGGGGACATCCGCCCGTCCGCGGCGCCCTCCGGACCTGCACCGGAACCCGGGCCGGAGCCCACGCCGCGGCCCTGGTGGCGCTTCTGGCGGGCAGGCTGATTCCAGATTTCACACCGAATCTGCCAGGCACCGGATCGGGCCGCTCGCTGTCATTCTGAGGGAGGCGCCGCGCGCAACCGTCTTTCTCGCACGACCGCCTGTGCGCCGACCGAAGAATCTTTATCGGAAACGGGGGCTTCTCGCGCGGAACCCAACCTGGCCGACAGGACCATGTGCCCATCGTAAAGATCCTTCGGTCGGCGCACCAGCAATCGTGCATCTGGACAGGACTGACGTGCGCGCCTCTCTCAGAGGGTGTTGAGAAACCGGAATCATGAACCAGTC